>NZ_CP146003.1:900000-1072159 GCF_038095975.1 Mesomycoplasma ovipneumoniae
CACAATCATTAATCATTCCTTACAGTGGCTACTATAATAATAAGATTTTTCAAGAGCAAATAAAATGAGATATTCCGTATAAAACTAAAACTTGACAAGAAATAATTAAACTAAAAATTCAAAGATCCATAAGTGTTTTAAAGTCAATTCAGAAAATTAATTCAGAAGATGAAGCCAAAATGTGAGACTATTTCCACGATGTTCAACCTTATGACACTAACAATCGCGAAGGCCATGCGGCAAAGTTATATTTTAAACTTTTGTTTGGTAAAGGTTTTATTCGCGACCAAGACGGTGATGATAATATTAACATCCTATTAAATTACGGTTATATTGTCTTACTTAGTTATGTTGCCCGGATTATTTGTGGCAAAGGTCTTGATAATCGGCTTGGAATTTACCATAAAAGTTTTAATAACAATTTTCCGCTTGCTTGTGATTTAATGGAACCTTATCGCTATTGAGTTGACCAGATTGTTTATAATCATATCAATGCTGAATTTCTTAATTTTCAAGATTTTAAAGAAGCGCTTTTTAAATCTTTTAGCCAGCATATTGAATATAAAGGCAAACATATTAAATTTAGCAAATATATGGAATTTGAAATTATGGACATCCTTAATTTAAAAGAAAATTATAAGGAAATTACTACAGAAAGTGATCAAAGTTAATACTAGAGAAATGCGAATTTTATTAATGTATGACATTTATTATATTAATGAAGATGATAATAAACTTTATAACAAATTCATTAAGGAACTTTATAAACTTGGCTATGTCAGGTTGCAATACTCGATTTATTCTAAAATAATTCCAACTCACCTTCAATATAACAGTGAGAAAAAGAAACTTTTAAGAATTATTCCAAAAAATTCAAATATTAGAATTGCGATGTTAACTGAAAAACAATACCAAAACATCGAAATTCTTAATGGTACAAAGTCCAAAAATGAACTCTATAATTTAGAGGAGGATTATATCAAACTATAATGCTAAAATTTTTTAATAACCTTAACAACACAGTCCAACTTAAAACTAACGTAAAAATCATTGAAACTGAAAATACAGATCTATTTTTGAGTCATCTTTTTAATTATGAATATGAAACTGAATCAAAGGTCTTTGAACTTATGTCAAGAAAAATATCACTAAAAGATTCAGTTTTAATTACTAATTTGACAAAATTTTCAGAATTTTTAAGTTTAAGCGCTAAAAACTGACTTGGTGATTCCATAATTAACGATGAGTATTGAAGCGAAAGCATCTTTTTTCGGAATGAAAAAATCGATGGAATTGTTGACAAAATCAATCAAAAGCTAGGATTTGAATTTTTAAATTATGAAATTGATAATGTAAAACTAATCAAAGCAATTTTTAACATTGAAAATGACATATTAATAAATAAGGAAAACTTTGAGAATCTAGCCGAAATTATTTTTAGTACAATGAAACAGACACTTGTAATTCTAAAAGATCTTGATTATATAAAATTTGAAAAACTGTTTAAATATAATAATATAACTTTCCTAATTTTGACAAATGATTTTACAAAATATATTTCCAAATTTAGCGAACTTGAATTAGTTGCTTTTTATTCACAGAAAACTGTAATTGATGTAATTGATAATTTGCCGATTATTCGATATTTTGAAAATCTCAAAAATCGTCCTATCGATGAAGATGAGTTAATATACACTTCTGAAGAAGAAAAAATGGCAGCAAAAATGCATTTTTACAAAATAAAAACAAGCTTTTTAAACTAAAAACGTTTTTATAACTGATTTTTTAGTTTAAAAATTAAAAAAAATACCTTTTTTCCTTGGAAATGAGGTTTTTGTGCTGTACAATTTCTTACTAGAGTAAAACTTTTTAAAAAAGTATTTAAATTTTTAAGGATGTTTTTGTGCTGTACAATTTCTTACTAGAGTAAAACCATAGTTTTCGGTTATACTTTCGGTTAGGTGTTTTTGTGCTGTACAATTTCTTACTAGAGTAAAACTCTTTTTATTTAAAATAAAGTAAAATAGTGGTTTTTGTGCTGTACAATTTCTTACTAGAGTAAAACAGCTATATATCTTAATACAGACTATGTTTTGTTTTTGTGCTGTACAATTTCTTACTAGAGTAAAACTTGACAAATAAAAAAGGGACTTTGCCCTTAGTTTTTGTGCTGTACAATTTCTTACTAGAGTAAAACATATTCTTTTTCTTTAATTATTCAAAATTGAGTTTTTGTGCTGTACAATTTCTTACTAGAGTAAAACAACAAAATCATTATTATAACAATAAAGTCATGTTTTTGTGCTGTACAATTTCTTACTAGAGTAAAACAATTTTTAACTAATGTTTTTTGGATTTTTGGTTTTTGTGTTGTACAATTTCTTACTAGAGTAAAATAGAAGTAATCTCCGATATAACAACCGGGCAGTTTTTGAGCTGTACAATTTCTTACTAGAGTAAAATAGAAGTAATCTCCGATATAACAACCGGGCAGTTTTTGAGCTGTACAATTTCTTACTAGATTAAAACCACCAGCTTCTGGTATAAAATGAAATGATAGTTTTTGAGCTGTACAATTTCTTACTAGATTAAAACGTATTTCTTAATAATTTTATTTAAAACTGCGTTTTTGTGCTGTACAATTTCTTACTAGAGTAAAACAAAAACATCAGAGCAGAAATTGATGAGCTTGTTTTTGTGTTGTACAATTTCTTGCTAGAGTAAAACAGAAGACATCAGGAGGCGTATGAAAAAAACATGTGTGTATGTAATAAAATTGCATTTTAGAGTAAGAGATGAATACAACAAGGCAAGACGCAAGGGCAATTATAGCCATTGTTTAGCAGAATATTTTATTAGAGTAAAACAACATTTAGAAAAGGGAACCTTAAAATGCCGCTGTTCTGGCGCTGTACAATTCATTAATTGAACAAAATGGCTCTACCAACATGTTGCCACTTATGGCATATCATCATGCTGCACAATTTCTTATTAGACTAAATCCTAATCACAAATTTTAATAACTTTGAAATTTTTTGTATTTTTAATTTTTTTGTGATACAATATTAGCATCATGCCCGGTTTATGTTTTTTTCAGCTGCCTTTATGGACTTGTCTCAAAACAGAAAATCCAAAGACCACTAAGGCGAACTCGTTGAAAAATTAATACAAATTTAATCCAAAAAATTATTTGAGTATTTAAAAAATAAAAATACAAATTAGATAAGATAATGAAATAGGAGTAAAAAATGGATATAGTTAAACTTAAAGTCAAAAATTTATCAACAAAAGATAAAAAAGAATTAATCAAAATTGCAAATGAATCTGGACATAAAAAAATTGATCTAAATAATTTAGACAAATTGTTAGAGTCTTATTTTCGAAATTTTCCTGACGAGTTTACTGCTTTTCGAAAGCGTTATAAATATTCCCTTTACAACCAAAGTATCCAAGAAAATGATTCTAAACACTTAGACTATGAGTATGTTGTAGAGAGTTTAACACAAGATCAAAAAAATAGAATAATAGAGTATATTCGTTTAACCACAAAACATTTAAAAGATGAAAATGGTAATGATTATGCTGATGAACCTCGTATTATAGAGATCGCTGATGAATATCGCGAGGCTATCGAAGAAATTCCGGTCGTGAACGAAAATAAGCGCGAATGATTAGAAGAGAATAAAAACAACAAATATATTTTAATTTTACCTACCAACAAAGAAGACGGCGATGCTGCATTTTTTAAAAATGATGACGAGCTTATCCTTTTTGCTTTAAATAACCAAGCGCTTGCTCCCGGACTTCTGAAATTTCATTGGAAAACTCTTGATCCACATCTCAAAGTCAACCAATGGATTGAAAAAAACTATGAGTTTGAATTAACACAAAAACATAATTCAAAGCAAACCAAAAAGGTTAAACAACCAAAATTAAAAATGTAGTTTAAGAAAGGAGTAAAAAAAATGCCAAGCATTTTAGAATTAGAAATTAAAAACTTACCAAAAGAATTTAAGGAAGATCTCTATAACTTTTTAAAGGCGAGGCCAAATAGTAAAATTGAATTAAGTCAAGATTGAGAAAAGACTGGAGATCTTGAAGCATTAGATGAGGCATTAAAAAATTATTTCTTACATCATTATGATAAATTTATTACTCTTCGAAGAGTATATAAAAATAGTCTTTATAATCAGTACGGCAAAAATTGATGATATTGAAAACCTAGATTATTAAGCCGTTATATCAAGTTTAAATCAAGTTCATGTTATATCAAGTTTAAAAAGCTTAAATCAAGTTCAAGCTGAAAAACTTTTTGGAAATTTTTTAATATAATAACCATGCCTATTCAATTTTTGTTTGATATAATTGCGTTTATTCTTTGTGATTTTGTTGTGCCTTTCTTATTACGTTTCTTACAAATAATTCTAGGTTTAATAGCAATTGGAGACATCATCGCTAGAATTATCCACCTTGTTACTTGACTGGCTAGTTTGTAAAGAAACAAGAGCAAAAAGGCGAAATAATAAGAGAAACTCAGCGAAAGGTTGAAGTTGGATACAAATTTGAACCTCCGATTGTTTATGCCTTTAAAAAAAATGAAAGCGGAAATTATCAAAATAAAAAACTAGGAGAAAGCAAAAATGCCAAGTATTATTGAAATTGAAGTTAAAAATTTATCAACCGAAGAAAAAGAAGTATTCTATAAACATTTAAAGGTTTATGGACCTAAAAAATTTGATCCTAATAATTTAGATAAATTGTTAGAGTCTTATTTTTGAAATTTTCCTGCCGATTTTATTGCTTTTCAAAAAGGCTATAAATATTCCATTTACAACCAAACTATCCAAAAAAATAATTTTAAAGATTTGGACTATAAGTATATTGTAGAGAGTTTAACACAAGATCAAAAAAATAGAATAACAGAGTATATTCGTTTAAACGCAAAACATATAAAAGATAAAGATGGAAATGATTATCACGATGAACCTTACATTGTTGAAAACACCGACCAATACCGCGAAGAATTTGAAAAAAATTACGATTTCAATGAAGAGACGCGTAAGTGATGAGATAAAAACAAAAATAGTAAATACATTTTACTTCTTCCCCTTGGTGAAGAAAGTGGTGATGTCGAGTTTTTTGAAGATGATGATGAACTTATTCTTTCCGCTTTAAAAGATAAAGTGCTCGCCCCAAGACTTCTTAAACGATATTTAAAAATTCTTGATCCTCATCTCAGAGTCAACCACTGAATTGAAAAAAATTATGAGCTTGAACAAGTGCAAAAAGATAATTCAGACCAAGTTCAGAAATTCGAAGAACCAGAAAAGAAGCTGTAAAAAATCAAAATAACAGCAAGGAGTTGAAAATGTCAAAAATTATAATGTCAAATATTATTGAATTAGAAGTCAGAAATTTATCAACCGAAGAAAAAGAACAATTACTTAAAAAATTTTCAGATGAAAATAAAGTTGATGATAGAAATAAACAATACTATTTTAAAGGATATTATTATAAAAAACGATTATCTTATTGTTACATTGATGATTTTTTTGAAGTGTATTTTAAAGACAACCTCAATGAATTTATTGCTTTCCAAAAAAGCAATAAAAATAGCCTTTACAATCAAGCCTTAAAAAAGTGCGATTTTAAAGATTTGAGTTATAAAGATGTTGTGGAAGATTTAGAACAATGAGAAAAAAAAGAAATAATACGAAAAGAAGTTTCGATAGGGGGAGTGTTACAGCTTCGGCATGGTATAGATAAAGAATACGATTCTCTGTGGGGTATCGAACCAAAACTTAAAGAAGAAATAAAATCTTATAAAAAAGCGCTTGAATTAGGTGAAAAAAATAATCATGAAATTAAAAAAATATTTCCGAATTTGGATGAAAATTTAGATGAATATCTAAAAAATGAGTATGTTTTAACTCGAACAAACACAGAAAACTGAAAACTAAAAGAATTAAAGTTTTTTAAAAACGATGACGAAGTTATTCTTTTTGCTTTAAACGAACCAAAGATTGCTCCTTATATTCTTGATCAATATGAAGAACTTTTAAACCCTCACCGCCAAGTAAACCGATGAATTGTAAAAAACTATAAACTCGAACTAGCACAAAAAGATAATACAGAATAAAGCAGAAATTCGAAAACCAAAATTAAAAATATAAATTAAAAAAATAATAAATAGGAGTAAAAATGGTTGATATAATCAAATTAGAATTAAAAAATTTGCCAAATGAAGTTAAAGAACACTTGTATAGCATTTTAAGAAAAATTGAGCCAAATCAAGATTGAGAAAAATTTAAAAATTATAGCGCTTTAGATGAATCATTAGAAGCTTATTTTAGAAAGTATCCTGATGAATTTATCACTTTTCAAGCTGGCGTTTCAGAAAGTCTTTACAGCCAAGCTATTCAAGAAAATGATTTTAAACACTTAGATTATGAAGATGTTATAGAAAATTTAAATCAAGATCAAAAAGATAAAATAATACTAGATATTTGTTCGATGGCGAAATATTTAAAGGATGAAAATGATAATGATTATGCTGATGATCCTTATATTTGAGAACTCACTGACGAAGATTGAGAAGATCTCAAAAAATTTGATAAAAAACTTTGAGAGCAATATAAAAATAATAAATATATTTTAGTTATGCCTAAGGGTAAAGATCAAGCCGATTTAGCATTTTTTACAGATGATGACCACCTTATTTTCTTTGCTTTAAATGATCAAGAGCTTGCGCCTAGACTTCTTAAGCGACATTGAAAAGTTCTTGACCCCCATTACAAAGTCAATAGATGAATTGAAAAAAAATATGAGCTTAAATTAGCACAAAAAGACAATTCAAAGCAAAGCAAAAAATTCAAAGCACCAAAATTAAAGATGTAATTTAAAAAAATTAGAGGATAAAAAATGAAAAAACAATTAATTGATTTATTAAAAGAACAAGATGCTAAATTCGAATCTAAGAGCTTTAATACAGAGCAAATTAGTCAACTTCAAGAAAAATTAAAAAATGTTATCGGTTCTGATTGAATTCAGTGACCGGCATTTAAGAAAAACTTTTTTATTGAGTATTTTGCCATTGCGATAGTTAAACTAACAAAAAATAAAAAGTTTCCTAAAATGGCAGAACAACTCGAAATAGATTTATGAAAAATTGGAAGATGAATTCCTTATTTTTACTATGTAGACTTAGCCAATGAAGCTCTAGAGAAAGACGAACGCTACCATAATCAAGATGGAAGTATTGATATTAATAAAAAAAATAAGTTATTTGATCCTTTTGTTAATTATGGCGGATGCCAAGATGTTAGCTGAGATTATCCAGATAGTTTATTTCCCAGAAAATTGACTTTTATCGAAGATCGTGCTAAAAAACTTTTTTTAACTGGACAAGAAGGAGCAACGCTTGAGTACTTTTATTTTTTATTTAGTCTAGAAAAAGATAATCAGTTTTTAGAATACTATGAGTCAATTAATGGTCTCTTTAATGAGTGAAAAATAATTTTAGAGCGTAGATGATTATCAGAAACAAAAAGAAAAGGAGACAATTTAATAAAAACAAATAAGCAAATTGAATTTTTAAAAAAAGAATTCCAAGTTTGACAAAAACAAGCAGAATCTAATTCCAAAAATTTTATTGGTGATGCATATAAAAAATATACTGATAAATTTGGCAGTGCGGAATTAAGCCAAACTACAAATTATGAAGATGGTCTAGCTGAATTTTTGGTCAAAAATAAAGAAGCTTATTATCATTTTGCAAAAAAAGATATGCCTGACAGTGCAGTTGATTATGTTAATTATTTTTTATTTGGAGAAGATGAAAAAATTCAAGATCAAGTCAACCGGTTAGATGAAGAAGATCGTCTAAAATGAATTGATAAATTAGGTAAAACCGGTTGCAATTTAGTGGACGAGTGCGAGTCTTCTTGAGTAAACATCGAAGATATTTCATGGCAAATCATTGAAGAAAATTTGGAATTTAAACGCATAAATATGAAATATAAAGATTATGATTTTAGTATTCCTGAAGATCAAATGGATTACAAAACAAAAAAAGCCTGAGATGAGTATTTAGAACTAGCAATCAAACTCACTTATCCAAAAACGGATCCGCAAAAAACTGAAAAATTAGCTTATTACCACTGGGTACAAACTAATCCTAATTCTGATGTCTTAGACTTTGATTTAATAAAATCATGAGCCAAAAATTCTTCTGAGGTTTTGGAACAAATTCTTCGACAGAACAAAAAAATTTATACAAACATGCCTCAGACTGCTTATGATGTTTTTTCAATTTACGAGCCTAAGTCTAATTTCAATTTAATTAATAATTTAATCAACAAGAACTGGGAAAAATATCAAGACATACATAATGAAGATTTTGTAAAAACTCGCGGACAAGGTTTTTCTAATTTTGTCAGCGATATAAAATCCGGGAAAATCCAAGATCCAGAAGTTGAGCTTCTTGGGTTTAGTCCGTTCAAAAATTAGAGCAAACCGAAAAATTTGAAACACCAAAAAAGAAAATGTAAACACCAAAAAAGAAAATGTAATTAAAGTCAATAAACTACGAATAGATAAAAATGGCAAATATTATAGAGCTAGAAGTAAAAAATTTATCAACCTAAGATAAATAAAAATTCTATAAGCTTTTAAAGTCAAATCCAGATTGAGAAAATTTTAGAAATAGCGCTTTAGATAAAACCTTAGTAGATTATTTTAGAAAATATTCTAATGATTTTATCACATTTCAATATAGTAATAAAAATAACCTTTACAATCAAGCGCTAAAAAAACATGATTTTAAAGTTTTAACCTATGAAGATATCATAGAAAATCTAACCTCAAAGCAAAAAGATAAAATAATAGTGATATTCGTTCGTTTTTGTGCTGTACAATTTCTTATTAGAATAATCTAATCACAAATTTTAATAACTTTGACTATATTTATTTAATGGACTTAATAGTAAATTATTTAGAAAATTAAAAATTTAATTTGAATTTAAAAATTCTTTTATCTGGTTTGAAGGTACAAAAAAAGAAACACCTTGAACCGGTTTTTCATTTATAAGCCGAAAAGTCATGATACCAATTACTTTATTTTTAGTATTTAAAACAGGGCCGCCACTATTTCCTGGTTCAATTGTGATACTAGTTCGAACAAAATTTTGATTAGTTATTTTATTAGTTCCTGAGATAACTCCTTTGCTGATTGTCAAGCCAAGATTATGTGGATTTCCAATTGTAAAAATTTCATCGCCGTAACCAAAATTTTCTTCTATTTCAAGGTTTTTAACTTGTGTGTTTGGTTCCAAACTTAATATGTCATAGTTTGGTGAAATTTTTATAATTTTAGTTTTTTTGTAGTCTTTTTCATTTGCAAAACGGTAAAAAATATCAATTTCATCGCTATTTTCAAGAATGTGTTTATTTGTGATAATTTTATTATCTATAACAAAACCGGTAGCAAAAGACAATTCATCCTTTTTTTGAAGCTTAATTTCAACAATTGACTTTAAAAGGGCTTCATGGTTAATTTTTGGATTTAGTTTTATTAAATTATTTGTTAGTAAAGCAACGTTTGCTAACAAAATTCCAAGATTTAAAGCCAAAAATAAACCAATAAACCCGTATTTTTTAGTGAATTTTTTCATTTTATCTAAAAGTGTCTTATTCTTAAGCAATTGTAATTATAACCTATTTTTATTTTTGACCAAGCATTTTTTTTTTTTTTTTTGCAAAGGGTTAAATTTACAACAATAAAAATTAAGATTTTAGGCTCAAAAAACGCAGATTTTAAACTAGGACAAAGAAAAGTAACAGTTTAATATTATTATAACATCATAGCATATTGCTGTGGTGTTTTTCAATTTAAAATCGATTGAATTCTATAATTGTTGTATCAAAATATATAATCTGCAATTATTTTTTTCAGATCTTCAAAAGTTATTTTGCTATAGTTTAACTCGTTTAAGCATTCACTTTTTATAATTGAAAATCAATATTCAGCCTCCCTATTATCCAAAGAATTTCCTATGCGAGACAACGAAACAGTTCCTCCCATTTTATTTATTTTGTCAATATAGACTTTTGAAGTGTATTGAAATCCATGGTCCGAATGAATAACAAAATCTTTATCAATAGACCTGAATGTCTTTATATTATCCATAACTAAATTAAGATCATTGTTTACAGATAATTTAAAATCTCTGATTTTTTTAGTTTTATGCTCAATTATTACAGACAAAAATACATGGTTTTCCTTAACATCTCTGGGAGCTTTTATATATGTAACATCAGTAGCAAAAATATTTCTATTTAATTTATCATTGTAGTCGCGTTTAACAATATCCGGAAGTGCGAATTTGGTGTTCTTAATTTCGCTCTTTCTTCTTCGTTTTCTAATTTTGCATACTAAATTCAATCTTTTTAAATGTCTTCCAAGACTTCGAGGGTTAATGTAAATATTATATTTCATAGAAATATAAGCACTCAACCTTAGGCGACCGTATCTACCTTTGTTATCAAAAAAGGATTTTTTAATTATTGCATCATTTTTGTGCTCCTTTACTTTTATAACTCTAGTTTTAGATTTTGCCACTGATTGTCTACATACATTAAAAATTTTTGCAGATTTGCTGTAGGGAATATTTAGTGTTTTGGCTTCACTAAGTTTTCCTGATTTTGATTTATCTTTGTTGGTTTCGTAATATCTCTTAGCTATTTCTATTAATTCTTGTTTTGTAAATTCGTTTCAATCGGGTTCAATTTGTTTTTTAGGTTTGCCACTCCCTGGCTTTCTCCTTGCACCCTTTTTATCTAATAATTGGTCTTGCATACCATTATTATAATATCTAATAATTTTTTTGATTCTTCGAACTAGTTGATCTCTGGTTATAAAATTTGTATCTGGCGAAATATCATTTATATAATTTATTGTTTGTTTTAATCCAAATTCATTGTAAATTTTATAAATCATATCAAACTCGTCCTTTTTAAAGTGTCTTGACATTAGTATTCTCCTTTTTGTTGAATTTGAAAATTTAAAAAAGCTAACACTTTGGGTGTTAGCTTTCTCCTTAAACTTGGACAAAAAAGCCAACACCTTAGTGTTAACTTTCTCTGTCCTGGTTTAAAATCCGTGTTTTTTGACGCTAAAATCTTAATTTTTATTATTTTAAACTAACCTTTTGCAAAAAAATGCGTGGGCTAATAAAATTTGTGAATTGCCTCTTACCCCTAATTATACAAAAAAAATCTTAATATCAAAATTTTTTTTGATTGCGGCACTTTATAGTTGCCGGTAGCAACAATTTTTCCTAACGGAAAGTGCCACCTTTTTTTGTAAAATAAATATATCATAGATATATTTAAAAAGTTTAAAAATATTTTTAAAACAGCAAAAAAACGACAAAATTTATTTTTAAATTTGTTTTATTTCTAGTAATTTTCTTTGTTTTATTTACTACGTAAATAAACTAATTTTTAAAAATTTACAAAACCATAAAAATAATTAAAATTAATAAAAATAATAAATTTGATATAAAAATTTATTTTGACTTTTTAAAAAACAACAATTTAATAACCAAGAAGAAACACCTGTTTTTGGTATTCTTTGGGTTTCTAAAAAAATTATAAACTAACAAAATTAGATCAGAATTAAATTAGTATTTTTATACAAATGATTTAGTTTCAAGTTATTAAAATATCTATCAAAAGAAAAACTTGAGTACTTGATTTTAATATTAAATTTTACTAAACTAGCAACAAAACCTTCAGTGCAACTGCTTGCGCTTTTGAATGAAAATAGTTGGTTAATTGCTTCCATATTAGAAATTACATACCGCAAAAATTCCCCTACTTCTTCAATTTTTTGGGATATTTTACTAAAAAGTAAAACATGTTTTTCTGATTCAATCTTAAGATATTTCATTATTTGGCGTAGCTCTAAAACAACATCATTACTTTGTTTTTTCTCAAAATAATTTAATAACTTTTGATAAAGTTTTGGATATTTTTGCGCAAATAAAAAATGATTTAGGGAGTTATTATTTTTTAGCGAGACTAAGTCTGAAAGTTTTTTTAATAAATGAAATTTATCTAAAATGTAAATTGCGCCAAGGTGTTTTGATAACGTTTTAATTCATGGTGCGCCATCACCATAGACAACAATATCTAATTTTTTGCCATAAATTTGCAAAATTATTTCCTTAATTTTTGCTGCTAGCTCGTAAATATTTTGCGTTCTATTTCCTATTTTTCTAACTTGCAGAATGTTAGTTTTGCCATAAACTTTACCGTTTCTCTTACCTAAATATAAGACTAGCATTCTATTTTTAACCTTATAAGTTTTTCTATTTTCGACTACCCTGTGAAACGAATCATCAACTGCCAGATTAATATAACTTTGATTACTAGCTAATGTTTTAAAATTATAAATTTCATTATCTACGTTCAATCTTTTTAATATTAAGTTTACTGATCCAACCGAAATTACCTTGCTAAATATTCTGGAAAGGGAACTTCCATATTTCACTTCAAAGCATAAACCAATAATTTTTTCAATTAGTGAGTTTGTAATTGTTTTTCCTTTTTGAACCAATTCTTTGAAAAAATCTGAATAAAAAATTACTTTTTTCTGTCCTATTACTTCACCGTTTTCGTCGCCTATTGAAACTTTTTTTCAATACCGATTAACTTCAACTTGTATTTTTCCATATTCAGTTTTTAATTTTCGTTTAATTTTGGAATGAAGACCTTGGTCTTTAATCTGGTTAATTTTTTCCAAAAATTTCTTGTCTTCTTCCTCAATTTTTCTAACTAGATTTTCAAGTAAAATTGATTTTTCCTCACTATTATAAAAAGCAGGATTATAAAATTTATTCATTTATTTTCTCCTATTTATACTTTTTATATTATAATTTAATAATTAATTAATTGTTTATCGGAGAAAACAAAATGGAGTGAAAAACTTTTTTGTGACGAACCCTTGATATAATAACCTTACCTATTCAATTACCTTTTTTTATAATTGCACTTATATTCGGAGACATTCTTGGACCAATTTTCGTTGGCCTCGGGTATTTAATTTGAAGAGGTTTTTGGATAATTCTGGGTGCTTCTGTAATTGCGGGTTTAGTTGCTGGAGGTATTTTCCTTTATAATTATATTGTTAGCTCACCAGCAGAGAAACAGGAACAAAAAGGAGAAGTATTAGATAACAAACAAAACAAAAAAACTGATTTAAACATTAATGTTATTGGTAAAGAAAAATAAAAAACCAACAACTACAGAAGAAATTAAAACTGATAGCTTAAAAATTAAACACAAAATTTAGTAAAGGAAATCTAATTATGATAACAATAAATCAAGAAAAATTTGACACTATTTTCAAAGAAAAATTAATTAAAAATTTACTTGAAAATCGCAAAGATAAATTAATTGAATACGGCAAAAGCGAAAATGTTAATTTTCTTACTGGTCTAGAAGAATTAGAACTTAACTATGTTACAGCCCTTTATTCAGAAATGTTATTAGGCGATGATTGAGCCCAATTAAGACTAGAATCTATGTTTTTATCAGCAACAATAGATAAACAGAAAGCTTAAAACAACAAAAAAACATTCTCAATAAATTAAAAAAAACCCGGCAAAAAAACCGGGCGTTTTTTAATTTTAATGCAAAAATATTAGCTATTATATCTTTTGATTTTTCTACGATAAATAAAAATTCCAATAAGTCCTAAACTTATAACTGAAATTAAAATTATCGGTATAATTCATAATTTTGAGCTTGATGATTCGTTATTTTCAGAATTAAATTCAAATTCTTTTGGATTATTCAAATCAAATTTAAAATTATCCACATTGAATTTTAAATTTCCAGTAGTTAAAAAATTATTTGGTTCTAGTGTAAAATTAGATAATTTATTGTGCTTAATAGTATTTAGCAGATTTGTTAAATTTAATTCTTTAAAATAGTCCTTTAGATTTAAATTATATTTTTCGAGTTGATTATTTAAGCCGTCTATTATTTGTTTAGCTATTTCTTCTTGATTTTCGCTATCAATTTTAATAGTACCTAAATTAATTGAAGATAAATCATTCATTTTTGGAATTCTATTATTAGCGACAACATTTACAATTTTTAACTTCGCAAACCCTGGCAGTTTTATTCCTTCAAGCCCTAATTTAATTCAGCGGGCAAACTCTAAATTATTTGGATTTCCATTTTGTGGTCTGAAAATTTCTTCATTTTTTAATAATGGGTCAATCGAACTAAATCTAAAATCTTTATTAAAAACCAGTTTGCTATTTGACAAATCTTTAATTTGATTTTTTATATACTCAACTGCTTTTTCACTATCAGTTATTCCTTTTAAATTTATTATTTTTTCAGGTAACTGGTCAAAAATATTTTGATTTTCTATTGCTTTTTCTTGCAAGGAGTCCAGATCAAATTCAAATTTATTTTTGCTTAGATATAAATTTTCATCAAAAGTTCCAAATTCTATTTCAAATTTTGAATTATCTTTAAGCTTAAAAATTGAATAAATATTTGAATTATTAACCCATTGACTTAATTTACTTGGAATTAAATCTTGTAATTGTTTTTTACTTATATTTGGATTTTCCTTTAATAATTCTTCAATACCTTTTTCAATACTTTCGTGCAAATTAATTTCAGTTTTTCCGTTTTTTTCTTTTTGAATTACACTTTCGAGCTTAGGATTTAAAAATTGAAAATTTCTATTTCAATTTAAATCTTGTGATTTACTTAACTCGAAAATATATTTATTATCATGATTTGATTTTAATTCAAATTCTACCCGGGCTTTATTAGAACCATTACTAATATTTAGCGCTGATTTTTGATTTTCTGATAAAACGTCATTTAAT
The DNA here is from genome assembly GCF_038095975.1 of Mesomycoplasma ovipneumoniae. Taxonomy (NCBI): domain Bacteria; kingdom Bacillati; phylum Mycoplasmatota; order Mycoplasmoidales; family Metamycoplasmataceae; genus Mesomycoplasma; species Mesomycoplasma ovipneumoniae. Next base: position 914,916 of record NZ_CP146003.1, read on the forward strand.
TTTCCAAGATCTAAATCAAGGTTAATTTTTTGATTAACATTAGGTTGATTCTTTTTCAAATATTCTTCGATAGCATTATCTAATTTTTTTTCTAATTCATCTTGAACTGGATCAATAATTTTGCCTTGATCTAATTTGTAATTAATAAAACTTTTTCAATAGCTCATGATAGCTTCATAAGATAATTTATTAATTTTTTCTTGGCTAAATTTCCTTACCAATCTTAAATAAGTTGACAAATTTTGACCCGCCGGACTTGATCAAAAAGGAATAAATGCCGAATTATCAATTAAATCAGTAAATAATTTTTTATTGTCGTTATCACCAATTAAAAAAATTTTAAATCCGTTTTGCCCTTTGTTACCATTGTTGTCTTGTTTGAATCCTGTTCTATATAATCACAGTCCTTCTTTTGAAAAATAATTATTTTGGTTATTGTAAATATTAATTTCCTCGCCCTGAGAATTTGTAGAATTAGAAGAAAAATACGTTACATTATTTCCAAGAACAAATTTATTTGTTTGATTTTTATCAATTGCATACCTTTTAATTAAAGCTTTATCATTCTCAAAATTTTTAGCAAAAACTAAATTTATCCCTTTGCCAACAACGCTAGCTTCAGCAATAAAGCCTGTTTGAATTAAAGAATTATCAGGATAAAATATGGAATTATCAAACAAATTGTTATCAAAATTAACTCAAATTAATTGTTTTTTAGTTCCAGTTTTTGGATCAATAAAAGGGTCATAATTTGGATTTTGAATTGGATTATTATCACTATCTTTTACTTCATTTCCGTTAGCATCAAGCATTGTTGGACTTATTAATTCTTTTTGTTCTTTGTTTCTTTCTGGATCTCAAGCAAATCATTTTCCTTCTAAAACACTTGTAATTGATTTAATAACGATATCAACACGATAAGTTTTTTCAACCTCTTTGTTTTCTTTTGTGTTGTTATCTCTTTTAAATTTTTTTATTTCAATTTTATAAGTATTTATCCCACCGTTTTCCTTATCTTCTAGACGTAAATCTTGCAAAATAGCTTCAAAATTTGAATTAAGAACATCAACAGGCTTATCATTTATATACATTATTTCTGATTCTTCTTTATTTCCGGCAAATTGAACCTTAACATCTCCTAAAAATTCAAACTTGCCTCCATAGGTTAGATTTTTGTCGTTTTGTTTTGGTTGTTTTGAAGATTCTTCTTTTAATTTTTTTGCTTCTTCATCTTGATCAGTAATATCCTTTTTTTGATCCAATTCGCGGTATAAACCTTTATAAGAGTCAGAGTATTTATAAATTTGTGATGGTATAAATTTTAATCGATCACTAAATTCTTTTTTTCTAAAATATTCAGTTGGAACTCATTCAGTTTTTATATTGTTAGAAAGTTCATATTGTCAAATTTGACCATCAATTGGGTGTGTAAACTTAATATAAGCTCTTGTAGGATTACCAAAAGAATCATAATTGTATCAAAAACTAGCCTTATAACTATTATCGTTTTGAGTCTTAACTTTGTCAAACCATTCATTAACCAAATTATGGAAATAAGTTTTATTTGATTTTAAATTATTATTTGGAGGATTTTGTTCTTTAGGCGCAGGAGCATTAATACCTTTTTCAGCTCCTGTATCTGTTAGAATTGAGAATTTATTTTTAAAATTAGACTCAAAAGAATTTGAAATATTAGCTAAATATTTATTTAATTTATCAATTTTTTCGTTTTTGGTAATATTTTCTTCTCTTGCCGAATAATTACCAGAAGCAATTGTTTTAATTTTAATAATTTTGTTATTTTGAACTGTATACTCAAAATAAAGTTTGAAGTCATTTAGTTTAAAATTATTTAAGTCTCAATTTTCATTTTTAGAATTTTTTAAATTTTTAAAAAAATCAATTAATTTTTGCTTGACTCCCTTTTTTGAATTAGTATTTAAGAATATATTGTATTTTTTTGAATAATCTTTATTTTGAATATTTACATCTAAAACTGTGAAAAAAATATCTTCATTGATACTTTTTTCAAAATTTATATTATTAAAATGATGTGCAAAATTGTTATAACTACCTATTCCACCGAGTGTTTTATTTAAGGAATAAGTCCCGTCCTTCATTTTAATTAACTGTCTAGAATATCTATTATAACCCGTTGTATCATATTTATTTAAAATAAATTCATATCTACTAAATCAACTATCATCTAATTTAATCACTGTTTTTACTCGGTTACTCAATTCAACAGCATAATAGGTGTTTGCAAAGATTTCAATTTCTCATTTGCCTTTATTTGATTCATTCAAAGCTATATCAACATCATATTCTTGTTCAACATTAAATGTATTATTTACTGGTAAATATTCAGTATCTCATTGATCTTTTTTTATATAATTTGGTTCAACAATCGCTGATAAATTAAAAAAAATTGAACTTGAAAATACTAAAATTGGTAAAACTTTAAAAATGGTATTTTTCATTATTTCTCTCCTACAAAATGGTCTGTATTATTGTTTTCAGCATTTTCATCATAATTTTTAAAATTATCGTAAAAAACTTCCATTTCACGTTTTCTGCTTGCGTTTTTAGATTTTAAATGTGCTATTTTTACGCTCATGTCTTCTTCTAGTTTTTGAAAATAATAAAAATTTTCAGTGTCGTTAGGCGAAAATTCAGCAATATCTTTTTTTGTAAATTCGTACAACAAATTAATCAAAAGATTCACTTTTTTATTAAGCAGATCAATCATTAATTCATTTTCTTTTCTAAATTCATCCAACTTTAAATAAAAAGGTATTTGAGAAATATAGCTAGCTTTTCTAAAAGAGTAAAATACATCATTTTTTACTTCAGAAAATGATTTTTGAAAATTTTCTTTTTGCAGAATTTCTATCAAAAAATCCTTAATTACTACTGTTGGTTTTTTGCCATTTTGAAGTATTTTAAACTTTAAATCATCGATTAATTTTGCTTCATCAGGGTTTGTAAATTGCAAGAATAAAGCTGCTCGTTGAGTTTTTTTATTTTTCATTTTATATTCAATACTTTTCTTTTTGTTTTTAGTCATTTAATCTATCTCCTTTATCAAAAAACAATTCTTTTTCAATGTTGTTATAATAAGAACTCAATTTAAATCTATCAACTGTATTTACTGTTAAAAGCATGTCCCCAATTTGTGCTAAATTAATAAAATTTTTTTCTTCATCGGAAAGGCCGCCAACATTTCTATAAAGTAAATCTATTTTTTCAATATCTTTGGATTTTAAGTTAAAAAATATGGAGTACTGGCAATTTTCAATAATAGCTTCACTTTTTCGAGCAGCTTCTCCGCTAATTGCAAAATCACCGGGATTTTGTGTTGTTATTATCAAACCACCATTGTATTTACGAATAGTTTTTGCAGTATCAAACAAAAAATTGAGGGCAAATAAATTTGACTCATCAACGAACTTATGCCCTTCGTCGACAACTAGAACAATTTTTTTATCATTTTCTTGATAAAAATCAGAAATTTGACCTTGAATAAATGATAAAGCTAGAAAAAAAGCAGCTTGATATACCCTTTTTTCTAGATTCATCAAAGAAGCAACGTTAAAAATAGTAAAATTAGAATTTAGATTTTCTGCATTAGATATATTATTAAACATTCGACCAAGGACAGAATATTGGCCAAAATCGATTTCAAAACTTGCTATTAAAACTTTTTTATCATTTTCAGATAAATAATCAAAATCAGTTTTTCTAATAGTTTGAATTAAATCAGAAATTATTGGGTTTTCATTATTTTCAAGCTTGGTTATATCTTTATTATTGAGTTCAAAAAAACCATAACTTTGGTATAAAATTTTTAAAGAATTTAGAATAGCAATAAAATGAACATTTTTTAAACTAGGAAAAATTATTTTAAAAAAAGTTTCAAGCTTGGATATGTGTAGCGCAATTAAATCCGGATTTGAAAAAATTTCCTCGGTTTCATTTGGGTTAAAAGTTTTTCTAATTTGCAATGGATTAAAAACAGTTAAACCGCTAGAGTTTAAATGAATTATATTAGCTCTTAAATTTTTACCTATTTTTGCATATTCGTTTTGTGGATCTAAAATAATAACTGAATTTCCGACCCCAATATTGTAAGTAACTAATTTTTTTGTAATGGTAGTTTTCCCTGAACCTGAGGTTCCTAAAATAAACAAATTTGAGTTTTTTCTTGAACTTTTTTGGTAAAATTGGTCAAAAAATAAAGGTGTGCCATCAGAAAAATTAGTTCCTAAAATATTATAATTGTTGTCATTAAATTCGCGTGTTGAAAACGGAAATCCTCAGGCGATGTTATTTGAAGGCATTTCAATCCGTTCTTTTAAAGTATCAGTATATTTAAAAAAAGAATTAACATATGCATTTAATTGATTAAATATTAATGTATGGATAATTGATCCTGAATTTTTAACAATTTGCTCATTTTCACGTTCAATATTTTTTAAAGCATCCTTAGAATTTGCTTGATTTACAAATAAGAATGTTGAAAAAAATATATTTTGACCACTTGCAGCTACATCGACAACGTTTTCGATTGCTTCTTGTTCTAATTGGTTTTTTCTCCGATTTAAAACACTTGCATTTGTTTCTTCAGAATTTAAAGAAAGAATAGAATAAGCTCGATTTAAAATTTTATCTTTTTCGCGATCAGATAACTTTTGAATGTGCCAGACAATATTTGATTGAGAATTAAAAAAATTATTGGCTCAATACGGAGGTAACTCTAAAGGAAGTTCAGAAACTCCTTGGATGGAGAAGTATTTGTTCATTGACTGAAAATAGGTAGGTTTCCAACGAATTTCTGATAGTGAAAAAGCGCTTTGAATGTTTTCTATTGTTGGATTTTTAACCAAATCTTCTATTTGTTCTTTTGAAAATTTATCAAAAGGATTTAAAATTCCGACCGCTAAATTTAATAATTCATCAATTTTTAATTTCTCAGCTTCAATTTCAATATGCGCTAGTTTTTGTTTTAATATATTTATTTCAAAAGTCAATTCGTTTTCTCTTTCATTATGAACAATCAAATAATAAGAAAATTTCATCTGACCTTCGAAGGTATAATTTAAGTCTTCTTCATAAGAATCACATATTTTTTCGCCAAGATTATTAGTACAAATATTAAAATTTTTTTGCAAATGTTCTTGATTAGTTTCGATATTATTTTGCTTAGCTATTTTAACAATTGAAATTTTTTGGTTTATATTATTAATTAAATTTGCAAATTGAAGCAAAATCGACTTTTGCTGGTCTTCATCATAACTAAAAATTTCAATTCCTTTTAATTTTAGTCCACCAATTCAACCACCATCTGTTTCAATATAATTTTTGTTAATTGATAAATAAGGTATTAAATTTTTTGAGTTTGTAGATCCACTTACTGATGAGCTATATTTTCTAGGCATTGAAATATATTTAAATCAGTAAAATAGAATTTGTCACCCACGAGCTTTAAATTTTGGAAAATGAAAAATCATCGGCAGACCTAAAAAGGAAAATAGAATAAGAAAAATTAAAATTTTTAAAAGAAAATGCAGCTGAGTGTTAATTGCAAAACTACACACTAAACAAAAAACAACTATTGTAAATAAAACTAGAAGATCAGCTATTGAAAAGTTTTTAAAAAATAGTACCTTAATTTTTTGAATTGGTTTATTCTGAACTTGTTTTTTCATTTTTATCCTTATTTTTTGCAGAATTTCTATATTCTTCTGCTAGTTTATGAGAGTTAGTTTTCTCAGGTTCTTCTTTATGTCTTTCAGTTCTTTGAACGGTTGTGTGTAAATTATTTGATCTTTTTAAAAATTTTTCTGCTCGATCATTTCTTTTTTGGGTTTTTTCAGCAATTCTTTCTTTTATTTTTGCTTCTTTTCGATTTAAACGAATCATTTTATTTTCAGCTTTGTCTAATTTTTTCTGGTCAAAATCTGGAAGATTGTATTCTTTTTTATAATTTTCAAAATCAATTGCTTTTTGAACCTTATCTATTTTTTGCTGATTTTTGTTGATTTTTGCTTCTTTGTTTTCAATACCTCTAATATTGTGTCTGAATAACATTTTTGAGCCTAGATATTTTGCTTCCTCAATTACGCCTAAGTCTTTTCCTTCTTTATAGGCGTTTTTTGCTCTTCAAGCTCTGGTTAAAATATTTTTATGTTTGTTTTTCTGTCAACCCGATCTAAAAGTTTGACCAAGATTTCCCCTGTCATCTTTAAGTTTTTCTAGCATTTCGCGTTTTTGAGTTCGAGTTATCTCGCCTTTTTTAAAGGCGTTATTAATTTCCTCGCGTTTTGCATCATGATACCCACTTAATTTTTTGAGTCTTTTTACACCTTTTCCAGCAAGAACGCTTGAAGCACCAAGTAGTCCAGCTGTTATTCCGATCCCTTTTGTTGTTCGATGAGCTCATTCTTGTTGCGAACGCACAAAGCCCTGCCCGCCAAAGTAGCTGGCAAATTCTTCGCCAATTGTTTTAATTGCGATTCCGCCACCTAAGATCATCAAAAAACTAAAAAAGAAATTGAAAATTCATGGACTAACAAGTTGGCTTTTTATTTCAATATTTCATGCTTGGTTGGTTGAAAATTCAGCTCAAATAAAGAAAAACGAAAAAGAAAGTTGCGAAATGATAATTACTCAAAATTTACCTCAAAAAGCTTGCATATATTTTTTGAATAACTTTCCTTCGTCGCTAATTTGAGATATTGAAAAAACAGGTAATAAAAGTAGTTGGTAGAACATTTGTGCGATATTTGCGACTAATGAAATTACTGTTGAACCTAAAAGTCATGCAGTGATTAAGGTCGAAAGAGCGATTAAAAAAATTATTTTAGGACCATCTCCTCACTGAAAATTATAATAAATATCATATGAAATTATTTGTCCACTTGCTAATGATTTTAAATCACTATCAGTTAATTTAGTTCTAACTTCAGGCGGAAGCGCTCCTTTAACAAATGAAGAAACTAATGAATTATGATAGCCAAGTGAATCTTTTATAAGATTAATAATAGAACTAACTATTATTAAGCCAAAAAACAGAAAAACAATGAATAAAATTGGAAAAACAATAGAAGCAATCGTTTTTATAATAACGTTTTTTAAACTTGAATCATAATTTTGTTTACCAGCTAAGAAAAAATTTCTAACTAACCTTTGTAAAATTAAAAAAATTATTAACGAAACTGCAATAGCAGTAATAATTCAAAAAACAATAGGAATTTGAGAAATACTAAATTCTTTTGAACCACCGAAAAATATATTTTTTAATAAATCAAAAGAAATTGAGCCAAATAATTCAGTTATAATATTTAAAATAGTGACAAAAGGTCAAACTAAAAGTCCTCATCCAACTGCAAAAAAACCGTAGGCAATTGTATTGATTATACCGAAAAGCATTTAATTTATTGTTTTGGAGTTGATGAAAGTGTTTCTTTAATGCCTTCGGTAAAAGAACCAGTTAAATTAGTAATTGCGCCAATAACCCCAACACCAACAACTAGTAATAAAATAATAGCCCCAAAAATTCAAGCTGATTGCTTAATATTTCGGTAAATAACCTTTTTTTGTTCTGGCCCAGCAAATTTTGCTTGCAATAATCTGGCCATAAATCAAATAATGGAAGCAACCACAATAATTCCGGTAACAGCTGAAACGCCAATTAAGGCATAGCCCATTACTGCATTTGAAACACCATTAACTGAATCTTTAACTTTGTCAAGATTTTGTTGTATTTGGCTTTGTTGTTGAAAAAGTGAAATAAAAGTTTCCATTTTATTTTTTCCTTTCAATAGAATATGATATTTTTAAAATTTTTGCTAAATAATATAAGAGAATAAAATAGGAGTCTAAAATAATAAAAAAAGAGTACTAAAAAATAGCATTAATTAAAAAACAAACAAAAATTAAATAAAATAAATATTAATTAGAAGTAGAAGCAGATCCAACTATCTCTGGATTATTGTCTTGAGTTGATTCAGAACTAGAAGAACCGGAAGAATTAGAAGAAGTAGATGAACTTTCAGAACTAGAATCATTTGAAGAAGAATCTATATTTTTAGAAGCTGGATGTGAAAGAATAGATTCTTTGTATTCTCAACCATAAAATTCTTTATAATTATCTTTTCATTCTTCTCATTTTCTTAAGGAAATAGGATTATCTTTTCCATCATCAGTTTTTTTCTCGTCTAATTCTACAAATTTTAGACCACCCATTAAAGGGTAGACATATTCATCAAGAAAAACATTATCAAGTCAACTTTTTAAAGGCCCAATTTTTTCAGTATCAGAAGCTTCTGAATTATATTTTCAAATCAAAGGTGCAATTTTTGAATTGTATACCTTAATCAAATCAGCAGCAAGTGATTGCATATCTACATTTTGGCCTAAATCAATATTAAAAACTAAGTCTTTTCTTAAACTTGTGTGACTATCTGGTAAGAAAAAAATTTGATACTTTCGAAAAATATCTAAAAATATGCTTTTAAGATTATTTTCAATTTGGTCTTTTAAAGATTTGGTTTTATCGTTGATGTTAAATAATCTTTGCTCTAATTTGCTAAGAGTTTTCATTAATTCAGCTGCTGCATATTGGCCATTATAATTTCTCTGAATTCTTTGAATTAATTCAAGTAAAGAGTATCAATGTCTTTCTGTTGGACTAGGTTTATAATTTGTTTCGCGATAATAATCGTCACGAAAATACCTAATATAATTTCATATTCTTTCAGTTTTATTACTAACTAACTTTTCGGATTTTAGATAAAGATCCATATGTCTTGGGCTTGCAAAGGCATTACCAAACATAAAATCATGAACTAACATTTGTTTTTGAACGTAAGTTTTGTTTTCACGTTCTTCTGGAGGTAGTTCTTTTTTTACTATTGGCCAATATTCATCTGTTTCGGGATAATCAAATGCAATAGTTTGATCAAAACCGGCATTTTTGTCTTTTAGACCAGTTTTTTCGTTAAAATCTTGCATTATTTTATCTCAAGCCGAAAAGTTTTTATTAGAGTTATATTCTCCAAGATTTTCTCAAGTATATTTTTTTAATTTTTCTTCCAAATAAGATAATCTTTTATAATATTCCTCTTTAAAATTGCTTGAACCTGCTTTAATATTGCTATCTTCTAACATAAAAGGTAGTGATTTATAATAAAATCAGTAATTTGATAAACCGTATTTGTTATTCGGGCTAGAAATAAAACTAGCATCACCAATTTCAGTTACATAATTTTTATCTCTTGAGTATAAATTTTGTGGAATTTTTGGATTTTTTTTAATACCGTTAAAACCAAGCAAAGAATCATTAATTATTTCAGAATAAGTTTGATTTAGTTCTGAACCTGGAACACTAATTGTTTGTTCAGTTTTATCTTGTTCTTTTCCTTGTGTATTTACAGAACTCTTAGATCCTTTTGGTAAAAGGGTTTCAGTTATATTTTTTCTAACTTCAGTATAAGGATCAATACATGAAATTAAAAATAAAGGGCTACTTAATCCAAGAATTAATAAATATTTTAGTTTTGATTTAAGAGAAAAAGTCAACATAAGTTTTAAAAACTCCAAAAATAATTACGACAATTAAAATTACTCAAAATCCAAGAAATATTAATTTTCTTTTTGGATTAATTTTCAAATATGACTTAAATCTTTCTGATTTAAATAAAAAGTAATAACCAAAAGAAAATCAAAAAACAAATGAAAGTGGTGCTAAAATTAACATTGCAACCGAATTCATACTATAAATTATACCTTTTTTTAAAAGAATAAAAGAAATTAGCAAATAAATTCATATATTTTTTCTATTTTTGTTTGTTTTTAATTAATTTCTCGATTAATTCGATTTGCTGTTTTCGTGTGGCAACTTCAGCTTCAAGTTCAGCTAAAAGTAATTTTTTTAAATCTTTTAAAGTATCCATATCCGAATTTTGCAACATTTTTAGTTTTTCATGTAAGACATTTAGACTATTTTCTTTTTTCATTTTGTTTCCTTTTCTAATTAATATATATAAAACTATTTATAGTTTTTCTAAAGTATATATAAGCCGATTTTTGGAGAAACACTAAAAATTGACTTATATTTGGTTTTTAATTTTTTTTAGTGTATAATTTTAAATTTGAAGAACCAAGAGCTTTGAATTTCAATTCCGGCCTTGTTGCCGAATAATCAATCTTTTGTCTTGATAAAAAGATTTGTATTTTGGTTTTTCGTGATTAATTTTTCAATGGGCACCCTTATTTTTACATCAGCAAGGTAAATAAGAAAGCCCATTTTTTGATTTTCTAAGCAAATAACAAGGTCTCTTAATTACGTATTCAAAAATTTTTTTAATTTTGACAACTATTGTTTTTGAAACTTTTCACTCAAAAATATTTTTTGATCAAAAATAAACTTTGTTATTCTGAAATTGTCTATATAAATTTTTTTGAATGGTTTTTAAGCTGATAGAAATTAATTGTTTTTCATATTTAACTGCTTTATAATAAGTATTTTTGTCTAAATTAACGCTATGGATTAACTTTTTAGAAATAGTTTTATTTTCAAATTGAATTTGAATATTATTTTCTGAAAACCATTTTAGTGCCCTGGAAATAGTTTCATTGCTTAATCCCAAATTTTGGAAATATGTATAAGAATTTTCTACTCAATAATTACTATTTTTTCAGTTATTCAATTTGAAATTTTTAATTGCTAAATTTTTCAAATACTGGTAAACTCTAAAATAATTTGATGAAACTAAATTTTCAAAACTAATACATAAATCTAATATTTTTTTAGGGATATAATATTTTTTTAAATCAAGCACGCTAACAACAATTAATTTATTAGCTATTTTTTGTGTTTCAATAATATTCTCTTTAGCTAAATAATTTAGAATTTTATAAATAGTTTTAATATTTCAAGTTTTAGACTCTCATTTTGCATTTAACTTTTCTAAAATTTGTTTAGCATCTAAAAACTTACATTTTTCTCCTATCTTTTTAAATTCAAAATCTCTAATTACTCAAAACACATAAAAAAGGTAAGAAGAATTAGAGCAAAAAATTTTTTTATTTTTTTTAGAAGTGTTTTTGAATTTTGTGGTATAATCAATTATGCTCATTTGGTAACCTGTCTTCTAATTGCTATTTGGGCGCGTTTTCGGAGGCTGAAAAGCTTCTTTTTTTATTTCCCAAATTTTTGATTTTTTAGTTCAGTTAATTGAATTTCCTTTTTAACTATTTGATTTTTAATTGAACTTTTATAACTATCATCAACTCATTGCTTATCGGAATTTAGAAGTAAATTAAGTGAATTAATTTCTTTTTCGATTTTTTCTACTAATTTAAAATTCAAGTCATTTTTTACTTTTTTATTTGCAACTAAATTACTTTTGTTTTCACTAGAATTAACTAAATTTTTTAATTTATCAATCATTTTCTTTAGTTCGTTGTTTAGTTCATCTTTTTCAATATCAAGTTTTTTAAAATATTTTTTGTAAACTATTGAATATTCGATTATTGTTTTATCTAACTCTTTTTGGTCTAGTATATTTTTTTGAGCACCATTTATAAAATTTCCGCTTTCGCCATTTAATTTTTTTTCAAAATCAAATTCAATAAAATCAAAATTAAAATTAACTTCTTTGTTTTCATAAAAACTTTCCAAGCTTTTCTGCGGATGATTTCAAATTTCATAAGCAAAATTCGTCTTTATATGAATTGGCTTTAACCCCGTGACAAAGACTCATGATTGTTCAGGTGGCATTTGTGCTAATTTATTAACGCTTATGATATTTTCTTGAGAAACTGTTTCAGAATTAGAAGTTTGATTAGATTTTTCGGCTTTTTCAGAATTTGAATAGGATTTTTTAATTACGTCTTTTTTCCCAGCGAATTTAACGAAGGTTTCAATCGATTTAATGTCGTTGGATCTGAAGTAAATTTTCAAAGCAGAATTTGATAAGATAGTATCATTTTCCTTACCATATTTAGTCAGTTGCTGAATATTTTGCAAAACTAATGCAAAATAAATTCCATAAGACGCGGCTGTCGACATTTTGGTCGACATTTGATAAACGGAAGGCAAATTTCCAAATTCATCACCCAAAAATAGAAAATCTCTAAAATTTCGTCGGTTTGGTTTAGAATTTGCTATTGAAATTAAAGAAGAATAACAATTGTTTATGATCGAAGGGATCATTAGTTGTCCGATATTTGAATCGAGTTGAAACGTAATAAAAACTGCAAAAGGTTTAATATTTGAATTAAATTTTTCTTTAAAATCAGGATCTGATTGTTGTACTAGTTCGTCAAAATTTGTTTGATCTTTTGAAGAGAACATTTTTAGGCCTATTGAGTTAAATTTTGAAATAGCGCCATAAGCATTCACAAGTATCGAAGTTAGAGTATCTGGATTGGTGCTGATAAACTGAGCAATTTTTTCATTATAGAATGAAGAAAGTTCTTTATTATTTGAATTTTTACAAATTTCAATTCAAGGTCCTTTGACAAAATTATGAAGTGATAAAAAATAAGCAAAATTTGCAAAAACATATTTTTCTTTGGTAAATGTTTTATCGATATTTGAATAAAGAAGTAAATATCAACCTATTATATAAATTATCTCTTGAGCTTGTTTTGATCAAAAACTGTCTTTACTATTGTTATCCCACTCGTGAATAGATTCGATTGTTTTTTGGAGTCAACTTGATGCAACATCATAATTTTGTAGTTTTTCTGCTTCAGTTTTATAGGGAGAATGAAATTTGTCTCAAATCAATGATAAAAAATTTATTCCCCGAGATTTGCCTAAATTTTGAAAATCCAGCAAAACAATTTCATAACCTTGGTTTTCAATTTCCTCAGAGAGGCTAGTAAAAAGTTCACCTTTTGGATCAATCACCATTAAATTAGGTCTTTTGTTTTCGTCTTTGATGTGAATGTTGTATTTGATTGTCGGGATAATGAATTTTTGAGTTTTCCCAGATCTTGTGTCACCTAAAATAAAGGCATGAGAATTTGAACAAACATAAAAATCGACTTCATTAGTTTTTTTATTGACTAATTCAGTTTTTATTACTCAACCAGATTTTTCAGAAATAGTGCTTTTGTCTTTTTTAATTAAACTTAATTTTTTTTCTTTTTGAACTAAAAATAAATTTTTAAATTCTGTTTGACTACCTATTTTTTCAATTTCATCGAAAAGTAAAAAAGTTTTGTTCAAGTCTTTTGAAAAAAGTTTTTTTTTGTGGCGTTCGAAAAAATGAATAATAAAATAAAAAATAAATGAGCTAAGAAATGCTATTAATAAAATTCAAACAATTTCTTTTCAGTCCAAAATTAATGAGTAATAAGCATTAAAAATATTTTTAATTGGATTAAATTTCTTTGCAAAAATCCAAGGCCAAATACCCAAACAAATTAAAAATGGAGCAACAAAACTAATGATAGCAATTATAATTTTTTGTAATGCTTTTGGAAATTGTTCTAACTTCATTTTAAATTAACCTGTGATTTTTTTTACTGTTCTTTTATATCAATAAACCAAATTTATTTCTTTTTTAGGCTTATCTTCTTGGTAATAGGAAAAGAAAGCGTTTTGATTGTTAATTTTTTGCAAACTAGTTTTTTTATCTTTGTTATTTTTTCTATTTATTTCTGCAAAATCAAGTTCTTTATTAAGTTTTTTTAATACAATGTTACGGTTTTGGTAAAAAAATTCCTTTTGCTCCTTATCAATGATATTTTTTGCGTATGAGATAACTTCAAAATCTTGCTTTTTTTGATATTCGCTAATTTTGTTTATAGTTTCGTTAAATCTATAAATTAAATTCTTAGTCCTTAAGTCGGTATCAAGAATTTTTTTGAATAATAAATTGATTGTCTCTTTTTTTGACTCGTCTAAATATTTGAAAAATTTAGACCGCTTTTGAGAATTAGAATTTAAAATTTTGTTTTTTTCCAAAATATCTAAACTTAAACTAGGGAAATTTTTTTCTTCTGAAAGTTTTTTAATTGAGTCAAATAATTCTGGTAAATTCTTTGCACTTTCAATTGAGTTTTTATTGCTAGAACTTATTTTTTCAGAATAAACATTTGAATACTCAATAATGGATTTTTGCAATTTTGGATCTAAGCTTAAATCGCGCAAATCAAATTCTTCAATTGCTTTTTTAGTTTCTTTTTTAATTTCGCGCAGGTCATTAACTAAATCATATAAATCTTCTAAATTTTGCTTTGGCGATAATGCAACTAAAACTCCTTCAGCAAGATTTTTTGCATATTTAAATTTTTCCCGTTTGTCAAACCTTAATTTGCCATCAAATTTAATAGTCTTTCTTTTTTCGGAAATCCATAAATGAATATGGGGGTGGTTAGTATTGTAATGAACCCCAGCAAAAATATTTAAATCCTTAATTTTTAAATTATTTAATTTTAACCATTTATTTATTTCAGGACTTAAATATTTGCCATGTTCTTCTAACGTTGAAATTTTGTTTTTATGTATTAATTCAATATCTTTAAAACTAATTACATAAGACCAAACTGTTTGATCTTTACTAACTCTTGTGTTTTTTTTAGCTTGCTCAACCGGGACTATTTGGCTCTGGCCATCGGGTAAAATTTGTAATAAATTTTTTTGTAACTCAACTCCATTTCTAAGATCTTTTTTTTGCTTTTCTAAAATTGATTTTAAATAAGAAGCGTATGCTTTTGGCGATTTATCTTCTGCTGTTTCCCAAAAATTTTTAACTAAATAATTATTTTCTTCGGCAATACAAGCATCGAGCCGAGAAATATATTCAAGAAATTCTTTATTGCGATAAATAGCCTCAAATTTGGATCGAATTTCTCAATCTTTAGATCTTGAATTAAAAGCACCTTTAAAAAGCACAAGCACTTCATTTTCGAATCCAGCCATTTTTAAGCTTTCTGTTTATCTATTGTTGCTGATAAAAACATAGATTCTAGTCTTAATTGGGCTCAATCATCGCCTAATAACATTTCTGAATAAAGGGCTGTAACATAGTTAAGTTCTAATTCTTCTAGACCAGTAAGAAAATTAACATTTTCGCTTTTGCCGTATTCAATTAATTTATCTTTGCGATTTTCAAGTAAATTTTTAATTAATTTTTCTTTGAAAATAGTGTCAAATTTTTCTTGATTTATTGTTATCATAATTAGATTTCCTTTACTAAATTTTGTGTTTAATTTTTAAGCTATCAGTTTTAATTTCTTCTGTGTGTGGGTTTAAATCTTGCTTTAAAGCTAATTTGTTGTCATATGACTTAGCAGCAATATTAAAAATTTTAGTAAATTGAATAAATTGGCTTGCTCGAGCATACTGGGCGTATAAATATTCAATTGAATTCATGTCTTGGGTTAAAAAATAATACATTAGCCCTTCGTGTGATTTAGACAATTTTTTAGGTTCCCAAAAATTATCTTTATCTAGTTTAACAAATTGAATATTTTTAAAATATCAGTCAGGCTTTGCTTTTTCAAAATCTAAATCATTAGTTTTTTTAAATTCATTTCTCATTGTTAAGTATGAATTTTTTTCAACCCAACCCGAAAATTTAATTGCATCATTTTTAATTTTTTCAGTAATAATAGGGTTAGTTTTAGAAAGTTCAATTAATTGAATTGATAGTTGTTTAACGATTTGTTCATTTTTTTCATTAGAAAAAAGATTATCTCTATATTTATTGTTTCTTGGCGTATAAGAAAATTTAGAATTAGTTTTTGGTAGTTCATTTAATTTATTGTTAGAAACTAAATATTCAATTAATATTTTTTCACTTTTTTCGATTGGTAAATTTGCGAAATCAGGAATATGTTCTAAAATTAAAGGATATAATTCTGCTTGCTTTAATTTAGAAAGATTTATTTTTATTCCTCAGTATTTTTTGTCTAGTTCCATTGTTAAAACCTCTATTTTTTATTATTTAGCAAAAAAATCTTCTAAAAAGTTTAATTGCTCTTCTTTTGTTACTTCAATATGTTTTTTTGGATCTAAAGGTTGATCTAAATTTGTTTGTTCTTGACTTAAATCCCAGCTATCAAAATCAAATTCATCTAAAATATTTGTAGTATTATTTTGGCTTAAGTCATCTTCTTCAGGTTTGTCAAAATTTGGTTGACTTAAATTTAAAGTTTCAAAATTTTTATCCTTTCTTTTTTCAAATTGTTTTTTTGTTTCAAGTAATTTAAAATCTTCTAAAATTAAGGTTAATTCACGTTTATTATTTTTAACAAAACTTCGAAGCTTACATCTGACTGCCAGAGGCGAACCTTTCGTGATTCATTCAGCTAGTTTTAAAAACTTTTCGTTAAAGCAAAAAATAGTAAAAAAATCGGTTTTAGAATTATCCCCAACTGCTAAATTAAAATAGATGTAATGTTTATTATTAGAGGATTTAAAGTTTACAGAACTCGTTAGTCTACCAATTAAATTGACTTGATTTTCCATCTTAACTCCTTTCTTTCATTATTTATATTCGTGAGGAAATTTTTCATTATTTTTTAAATCTAAAGAATGATTAGGTTTTGAATGATTTTTAGAAATTATTTGATAATCCTCGATTTTAATTTCCAGATAAAAAATTTTTTCGTTTTGAGGATTTTGAAAACTTGAAAGACTAACTGGACCTTGAACAAAAATTAAATCGCCAATTGATATTTCATTAGTTATTTTAGTTTTCGAGCCAAATCCAATAACATAAAAATTAGTAGGTTTTTGACTGTTTTTATTTTTAACTTCAATTTTAAATCTAACAAAATTTAAACTTGAATTGTTGGTTTGGCTGAGAAAAGGAGCTGAAACAACTTGCCCGACAACCAAAACTTTGTTTAACATTATTCTATTCTCCTTAAATTTAGTCTTTTTTTATTTTTTGAACAAGAGCAAAAATGTATTTTTTTTCAAAATCAAGTTCTTTTTGCATTTCAGAATACTTTGAAAAAAGATATTCAATTGAATTATTATTTTTTAAAAATTTAATAAGGACTTCTTTTCCCGATTTTGCATAATCAAAAATTTCATTATTTTTTATTTGTATAAAATTTATATCCTCATCTATTTCTAAATTAATATTTTGAATCATTGCTAATTCAACAGGTTTTCAATCTCCAAAATTTTCTGCTTCATCTAAAATATTTAGAAATAATTCTTTGTCTTTGCCTGTTTCAAAATCTTCAATTATTGTTTTTATTAATTCATCAAGAATAAAATTTTTTGTTTCTTTATTCAAATCTTCAAGCTGCCCTTTGAAATTTATGTATTTATCATCGAAAGGAAATTTTCGAGTTAAAAAACACACACGATTTCTAGTTTGCAAAAAACTATTTAAAAAACTTAAATTTTCTTTGCTATTTTCTTTGAAATAAAATTCTAGAACTTCATATTTATTTTTTGCAAAAATGAAGTTGCTAAAACTTTTATCAACTTTAATTCAATTACTAGAAATTAGAAAACCGAGATTACTAATTATTTGCTTTGCAATAACAATATCTATTTCATTTAATTCGACTTGTTGTTTTATTAGTTTTATAAAATCGCTTTTATTTACTCAACCATTTTCAAAAATTTGATTCTCAAAAGTTGTTCAAATCAAATTAATTTCATTCTCTGGTAAAAAATATAAATTTTCCGGAACAAAGTTGTTACTAAGCATAATAAAAAAACCTCTTTTTAAGAGGCTTAAAATGTTCACAAATTTTAACAGCTTACAAAAATGCTTGGTATAAAATAAAATTATGTTATAATAGTTCTCGCTAAGAATAAATTAATAAATTTTGGTATTGAATTAAGGGGGAATTAGTTATGTTTTTCACATAAAAAAAATCAGAAAATCTGAATTTTCCATTATGTTTTTAAATATAATGGATTGCCTTAAATTTACCCGTTTAGAAATCTATAAATTTAAGGATTTTGGTTATTGTTCTTTCAAAACTTCATATGTTTTTTTAGGCTCAATTTAAATAAAAACGAGTTTTCTATTTGCATTGAGTTTAAATAGTAGTTGTATTTTTTTATGATTGTTGTTGTTTTACCCATAAATTGATTTTTGTCAGTATTTTAACTTAAAAAGGTAGTTTAAATATTTTATAATTTTGATTTTTAAGGTAAAATTTTAGCTTTTTTAGTTTGCTTTATTTGATTAGTAAGTAGATTTTTCTTTCATGAATGTTAGATTTAAAATTTAGTATTTTAGCTTTGATTGTTATTTTTTAATAAAAAAACATGACGTTAAAAAATGCCATGTTCTTTTAAAGTATTAATTTTTAATAACGTGTTTTAGGGAGCTGATTAAGACCTAGAGGTTGAATTTCCTGAAGTTGAAGGGGTTGAGTTTGTAGTTGAAGTTGATGATGAAGTTGATGATTGATTAGCTAATATCTCTGGTAACTTCGCTAAAGCTTTTGAAATATTAATATTTAAAACAAAGCCAGAAATAATGCTATTAATTATTGAAGGGAATGTGATTTTTGAGTGGTTTTTAGGATCTTTTACTTTTTTTTCTAGATCAGTTAATGCTCTATTGAGCGCAGCTTTAACTATATCAGTGCCTGGTTTTTTTAGAAAAGGTGTAGCAAATTCTCCAAGTGTTTTTAAAATTTCTGCTAGTGATTTTTCTGATGCTGATTCAGGAATAAGATTGACAAGAATACTAGAATAAAAATTTCCTGATTTTGCAACTAAGTCTTTAAAATCTAATTTTCCAAAAATATTTGAACTCAAAACTGATATCATCGAATCAACCAAATCTTTTTTATCATCCTTAACTAGTGATGCTTGCGATTTTTCAAATTCAGACTCTTCATCAATGAAATCGGTTTCGGATTTATTGTCATTTATTTTCTTCAATAGTTCTTCATTAGTTTTTGCAACACTTGAGAGATCAAGAACATGTCTATATGTTAAATTTCCTGAAGTATTATCAGTGAATTTTGTAGATTTTTTAATATTATCAACAACAGCACCAGCTTGAGATTGATCAGTTGCTAATTTTAGCAATAATTGTTCAGCTATTTTTTTGTATCCCTTAACTTGAGGGTGAATATCAAATTGTGTTGCTCCTAATTTTGTATCAGAATCATTTCAAATGTCTGCATCAAATGGATCAACGTAATTTACACTAGCTTTTTGCGCTGTTTGGCGAATTGCAGTATTAATTTCGGTTGTAACTTTTTGGAAGTAATCTTTTTCTAAACCAAAATCATTAGCAAAAAGGTTACTTAAAACTTGAACTAAAAGTGAGTTTGGCAATTTATATGGAAGTAAATTTATATGTAAATTAGGATTAATTGTTTTTAATTCTTTTAAGAGATTTTCTAAATCTGCTTTAAATTCTGTTATTTTGGTAGAAATTTCGTTTTTTATATATTTGGCTATTTTTGGTTTTAAATCCTCTTTTTCCTTAGTATCTTTCTTACCATCAGCAGGAGCTGTTTCTTGAGTTGTTGCTGGGGCTGATTCTACAGTAATTT
Source organism: Mesomycoplasma ovipneumoniae (assembly GCF_038095975.1). Taxonomy (NCBI): domain Bacteria; kingdom Bacillati; phylum Mycoplasmatota; order Mycoplasmoidales; family Metamycoplasmataceae; genus Mesomycoplasma; species Mesomycoplasma ovipneumoniae. The sequence goes on from NZ_CP146003.1 coordinate 934,428, forward strand.
TATCTAATTCCTCTTTAATTCCGGATGTTTCAGGAGATAAAAGTGAGCCAAATTTGGTTGCAACTAAGAAAATATCATTAGCGCCAAGAGTCATTGTCAAAAGATTAGCGTTTTTAATTTTCTGAGTTAGTTCAGGGTAACTTGATTTATTAAAATTGCCAAAAACGGTAGATAAATCATTAAATTTTGTATTTTGATCGTTATTTTTAGGGACAAAAGGATTATCAGCGACTTTTCCAGTTGTGTATTTTGTAGGATTAATTAAATTAAGTCAATTTTTTACTGTTGCACCAGAAAAAGCCAAATTATCATATGAAACCAGCGAATCTTTGTTCAACTTTTGCAAATAGTGCGCAAAAAAGGAAGGATACGAAAGACCACTTACGCCCCCCCCTTGCGAGTTAAGCTTACCTTGAAAATCGCGATAAGTTTCTTGATTAAATCCGGCGGTAACAGAATCACCAATGGCTAAATATTTGAATGATTGTAGTTTTGCTGAGTCTTGAGAAACACACGCAACAAACGTTACTGCAGTAGCTATTGGTAATAAACCTAATGATATAAGTTTTAATCTTTTTCTAACGGGATAGTTTTGAACATTTTTGTATTTCATACTGTTTCCTTTCGATTTTAGTTTAATAAGTTAAAAATTATACTAAAAAAAATAAAAATAAAAAAAACTAAAAAATCTAAATTAGTTGAAAAACCCCACTTTTAATTCGCGGATTTTAGTATTTTTTCTATAAATTTAAGGCATTTTTGGTCAAAATTGCAACAAAAAAATTAAATTAAAATTAGCCTACTTATTTTATTATTTATTAAAAAATTTTATCTTCGTGAATTAATATGCTAATTTACTTTAGTTTGCTGGATCTCGATTTTTCCGGTTTGATGGCAAAAATTAACTTTTTATTGAATAAAAATATGCAAAATACCGGTAAATCCGGGTTTTTTGACGCTAAATCTTAATTTTTATAGTTTTGAAGTTAACGTTCTGCAAAAAAATGCTTGGTCAAAAATAAAGTTATGTTATAATTACTATCACATAAGAATAATTAATAAATTTGATATTGAATTAAGGAGTGCTTATTATGTTTTTGTCATAAAAAAATCAGAAAATGCGAATTTTCCATTATATTTTTAAATATGATGGTATGCCTTAAATTTCACCGTTTAGAAATCTAGAAATTTAGGGCTTTTGGTTATGGCTCTTTCAAAACTTCACATATTTTTTTAGGCTCAATTTAAATAAAAACGAGTTTTCTATTTACATTGAGTTTAAATAGTAGTTGTATTTTTTTATGGTTTTTGTTATTTTGTCCATAAATTGATTTTTGTCAGTGTTTTAAACTAAAAAAGCAGTTTAGATATTTTATATTTTGCTTTTAAGTTAAAATTTTAGCTTTTTTAGTTTGCTTTATTTGATTAATAAGTAGATTTTTTCTTTCATGAGTGTTAGATTTAAAATTCATTGTTTTTGCTTTGATAGTTATTTTTCCTGAGTTTGCCAAAAAAGTTAAAAAAGTGCCCAAAACTAAACCAGGACACTTTTTTAGATTATCTCATTAAACTGGGAAACTCGGAAATATGCTAATTTACTTTAATTTCTGGATCTTTTTAATTTAAAGGAAACTTAAGTACAATTAATTTCAATAAGAAACAATGGTTTTAGAATTAACCAGTTTAAGGAAAACAGAAAATAATTTCCTAAAATTTCAACTGAAATTTTAGGCTAAAAAACAGTAATTATTAGGATTTTTTACTAAAAGCAATATTTCTCGAAATATAATAAACCGATTCAGCAAGTGTAGGGTGGGTAAAAGCTGAATTTTGAAGGTCTAGAATTGTCATATTTTTGCTTATTGCTAATGCGATTTGGTTAATCAAAGTCGATGAATCTTCAAGAAAAATAGTTGCTGATAGAATTTTGTAAGTGTTTTTTTCGTAATTAATTTTGACAAAACCAATTTCAAAATCTAAGTTAGCATGTGCTCTTGGCAAATTTCTTGCAAAAACTTGCGCTGATTCAAATTCAATTTTTGCACTTTCTAGCTCTTTTTCACTTTTTCCAACAAATGAAATATCTGGATTTGTGTAAATTGCAAACGGAATATTGGATTTTACAAATTTTTCATTAGATTTTTGGTGCAAAATATGTTTTGCAACAACATCTCCATGTTTATATGCGCTTGTTGATAACATCATAATTGCGTTTAAATCGCCAATTGCATAAATATTTTCTTCAGAGGTTTGGAAAAATTCGTTTACTTTTAAAACACCATTGTCATATTTTTCTAGATTTAACTCAGAAAATGAATCATTATTAACAGTTCTACCAACTGCAAGTAAAATATTTCCGGTTTTATGTTTAGAAATATTTTCGCCTTGTTGAATAAGCAGACCATCAGTTTCGTATTTTAAAACTTTTGCATTTGTTATGACATTTATTTTATCTCTTTGGATAATTGAATTGACAGCATCTCTTATTGATTCGTCAAAATTACCAAATAATTGATTATTTGATTCAATTATAGTTATTTTTTTGTCAAAGTTGGCATAAAAACTAGCAAACTCAAGGGCAATAACTCCCCCACCAATTATTGTTAATTCATCAAAATCGTGATAATCTAAAATTAAATCATCAGAAGTATAAACATTTGCGTTTTCAATGCCTTCAATTTGTATTTTTCTTGGCCTACTTCCGGTTGCAAGAACTATTTTATCGGCATAAATTTCGTTGTTTTCAGCTTTAATTATGTTTTTAGAAACTAATTTTGCTTCTTGGTTAAAAACAGAAACGCCTGCACCATCTAGGGTACCTTTGATTGCTTGTTGCAATTTTTTACTATTATTACGGGCATTTTCAAAGATTTTTTCTAAATTAAATGTGTGACTAGATTCAAAACCGTATTTGTCAGAATTGGACATTAATTGTCTTATTTTTGCAGACTTTAAAATTGTTTTAGTTGGAATGCAGCCTCTATTTACACAAGTTCCGCCTAAGACATTTGATTCAAAAAGTGCGACATTTTTACCGTTATTAGCTAAAATAGCAGCCAAAGAGTATCCGCCTGGACCGCCACCAATTACTGCAACATCAAATTTTTTCATATGTTACTCCTTTTTTGAAGTTAAAATTAATAAATTATGAACAGCAAGCTTTTTAAATAATTTTAAAAAAGAATGCTTGCTTAGTTAAATATTTTACAGCAAAATTGTAAAATATTTAATTTATTAAAATTAAAATCTATTTTTAATAAATTTTAATAATTTTTTTTAGTAATTTTAGCACCAAAAAACGCTTGTTTAGCAATAGTTGCCAAATTAATTATTTAAGAGAAAAATTATACAAACTTAAATTTTTAATAGCCAAATTTCTTAATCATTTTAGGATCATTAAACCATTTTTTAGCAACAGCTACTCTGTTTTTTAGAACAACCTTTTTACCAAAAATCTCTTCAAGTTCCTTGCGAGCGTTAGTACCAATTTGTCCAAGAACTGAGCCGGCTTTACCAATAATTATCGGCAAATGGGATTTTCTACCAACATAAATTGTTGCATCAATTCGGATACAATTTTTTTCTGATTCATCAAAATTGTCAATGACAACAGCGGTTTGGTGTGGAATTTCATCATCAACATTCAAAAGTATTTGTTTTCTTATTATTTCTTTTGCAAAAAAACGTGAACTTTGATCAGTAACATCTAAATTATTAAAAAAATGATTTGACGGATAGGCATATTTTTCAATTTGACTTAATAAATTAACTCGTAAATCTTCAAAATTAGTTGAAAAAGGTAGAATATTGTCAAATTCAAAATCAAATTCTTTCATTTTTTGTGACTGTTTTTCAAAAGTAAACTCGCCGTCTTCAATATCAGTTTTAGTAATTATTGCGATTTTGTTTTTAATATTTGCAATTTTTTTAGCAAATGCCTGTGTATTTTCATCAATTGGCTCATTAACTGGCTGCAAAAAAAGAACAAGATCTATTCCCTCAAGTGTCGAATTTATTGCGAAATTTAGAGAATTACTTAAATTATTAATTTTATTATGAAAACCAGGTGTGTCAACAAAAACTATTTGAAGATTATCTTTATTATAAATTGCGTTAATTGCATCTCTAGTAGTTTGGGCTTTTAGACTAACAATTGAAACTGGAAATTGAACAATCGAGTTTATTAGTGAAGATTTACCTGAATTAGGTTGGCCAATAACTGCAACAAAACATGTTTTTGTATCCATATTTATAAAAAATCCTTATTAAATTGCAAAGGGAGAAGTTGATTTAATTTTTTCTCAATAAATTCTGCTTTTGAATTATAAAGAAAAATGCTAACATTTTCAGAAAAAAATTCAACAAAAACTTGTAAACATTGACCACAAGGGACAATAAATTTACTAGATTTTGGGCTATAAATATGAATTTCTTTAAAATTTTCAGGGTTAACTCCTTGGGCAATTGCTTGAAATATCGCTACTCTTTCAGCGCAAATTCCTGCAGGATAAACGGCATTTTCAACATTAATACCTTCAAAAGCGCCTCCTTGTTTTGTTAGCAAAATTGAGGCTACTGGAAAATTAGAATAAGGACAGTAGGAATTTTTACTCAGTTTTTTTAGGGATTCAAATATTTGTTCCATTAGCGAAAAATCTCCAAATTTTTTAAAATGTTCTCTACTTTTTCGTGCATAAATTTATTATTTTCATCATTATCATGATCCAAACCTAGTAAATGATAAAGGCTATGAGCAAAAAGGTATGAAAATTCGCGTTTTTCGGTGTGATTATAGTCTTTTGCCTGTTTTTGAATTTTTGATGGTGTCATAAAAATTTCGCCTAAAAAATGAATTTGCAAATTATTTTCTTGAATTTTCAAGCCACTTGGAAATGATAAAACATCAGGAACATAGTCTTTATTTTTGAATTTAAGAGCTAGTTTTTGGGCCTTTTCTTCACTTATTAGCATTAAATCTAGATTAATTTCACCTTGTAAATTTTCATTTTTTACAAAAATTTCAAAAATTTTTTTAAACAACTTTAAAAATTTAAACTTAACCTTACTTTGATTCTCAAAATTAATTAGAATTTTCACCATTTATATTTAATTTTATTCTATTTTGTAAAAAGATCTAAAAAATTACCTGTATTTTTTAAAAAAAGAACTGCCGGCAATTGAGTTTTTGGCTTTAATAATAGCGATTTTGTGAATTCAATAACAAATTCATTCTGTTTTACATTAACAATTTTTGTAATTTCAAGTCTAACTACTCGGTCCTGAAATTGAAATTGGGCAAATGAATCTTTATCCATTAAATAATATATGTCTGAATTTACTGTTGCAAATGTTTTATGTTTTTCATCGATTTCTAAAATAAAATTAACGGTCCTATAAGTTTTTATTTGGAAAAAATAGTAAAAACTTGTACCCATCAAAATTAGCAAAAAGACACTAATTATTATTGTTATCTTATTGTTTTGATATATCTTTGATGTCAAAAGTTTCTCCTTGTTCAATTACATACCTTTTTGAATGAGAGATCTCGATAAACATTGCATTTTTTTGGTAATTTGAGATTACTTTCTTTAAAAATTCAAAATTTTTTTCATCGATGTTTTCAAAAGCCTCATCTAATAAAATTAAGTCAAAATCCTTAGTTAAAAGTTGCAAAAGTGCGATTATTTGCTTTTGTCCACTTGAAAAATTTGAGCCATTGTTAACAAATTTTGAATCAAGGGAAATTTGCCATTCATAAAGCATTTCTTGAATGTCAAATCGTTGAAAATTATTAATTAAATTTTGAATTTTTTCAGGATTTTCATTTGTTATAAAAGAAAGAACGCTAATGTTAGGGAAATAATTTTGCGATTTTATGTAACAAATTTTCTTGCGTAACTCATTTTGGTCATAATATTTTAAATCAAGATTATTAATTAAAAAATCACCGTTATAAACAATTTCCTGATTTAAAAGTCGTAAAAATGTAGACTTTCCGCTTCCATTTTTTCCAATTATGTGCAAATTTTCTTTTATTTGCATTTTTTCAATATAAAAAAGCGTCTTATTTTTATAATAACTTACGCTTAGATCTTTTAATTTTATATCTGAAATTTTTTGGTGATATTTGCCGGTTGTCTCTTTTTCAATGTTGAGCACAAAATTTAAAAGCTCAAATTCCTTTAAAAAAATTGGCAAATTAGTGACTATATTAACAAATGAAGAAAGCGGATTAATAAAAAAACTAAAAAAACTTAAAAAAAGCAGTAATTCGCCGATTGATAATTTTTTGTCAAAAATTCAAAAAGAGGAAATAACTACAATTAAAATTGGTGCTATTGAAAAAAGAAAATTATTGAAACTTGATAAATAACTCTCTTTTTTCCAAATATTAAATTCTGTTTTTTTATAACGGTAATATTTTTCATCAAATTGATGTTTTAAATTTTTATAAACATCATCACGCTTTAAATTTTCAAGCGAAAAAATCATGTCATTTGTACTTGTCAAGCTATTTAGTTGATCTTCCATTAAAAATTGGTGATTTTTTGAAATACTTTTTCGCACAATTATGCTAATAAAAAGGTAAATTATGCCTATTCCAATAATTAAGCCCAAAATTTTAATGTCTATCCACAACAATATAAAAAATGAAATTAAAAAAGTAATAACTTCGTTAAAAATATGGTAATAAAAACTGGCCGAAAAAGCTGCAAAACTTGGAATTAAATTAATTCTTCTAATGTAATCATGATTATCTAATTTTAAAAGTTGAAAATTTTTGCCCGTTTTTAAAGCATTAAAAAAACGGTCAAAAATATCTTTTTCAATTTTTAGTTCAATTTTATGAATATATATTTTTTTAATAATATCTTGTAAAATTCGCCAAATTACAACCCAAGCAAAGAAAAGACTCACTTTTATAACAAGTCCAATGTCTTGTTGTGGCAAAACCTTGTCAATTATTGTTTTCATGAATAATGAAGATAAAAAATTACTAACTGCAGTTATAAAAAATAAAAAAATAAGATACCAATTACTTTTTGACTCAAGGAAAAATCACCAATTATTCCATGATTTATCTTTTATTTTTGATCTTTTATATTCAGGATCTTTTTGGGCAAAAATTACAACATTTTGGAAAATTTTTGCCATTGTTTCAGCTTTAATTTTGACTTTTCCTTTTAAGGGATCGATAATTTCAAATTTTGATTTTTTTACTTTTGTTAATAAAACATAATGATTTAAATCACCAGTTTTAATTAGAATAATAGTCGGTTTTACGATCTCTAAAGTTTTTAAATTCTCATAAGGACCCCCGTAAGATTCAAGAATAATTCCAAATTCCTTTGCTAATCGCTCTAAATTAGCAATGTTTATCCCGTCATTTGAATAAAAAGCTTTTGTTTTTAAAGAGTTTATTGATATTTTTTTATCATAAAAGAAATGATAAATTGATTGAAGAACCGCCAATCCACAATCTTTTAAATCCTTTTGCAAAAATACTTTCATCTTCTGCCCTAATTGTTGTAAAATTAATTAAAATATTAAAAAATAGAAAAATTTAGGAAAAACTAACAAAAAATTATGGAACAATACAAATTTAATCGAATTTTCTTAATAGTAACTGATTCGCTCGGAATTGGGGATGATGGTTTTCAAGAAGTTTTTGGCGATTCGGGCGCAAATACTTTATATTGTGTTTCAAAAACTGGTGAATTAAGAATTCCTTTCTGAAAAAAAATGGGAATTTCTAATGTGGCTAAAATTGAAAATAGTGGCAAAATAAATAAAGAACCACTTGCTTATGTTTCAAAAATTATCGTAAAATCAAATGCAAAAGACACCCTCGCGGGTCACTGAGAAATGATGGGAATTGAAACTGTTAATCCTAACCCAAATTTTGATCAGGGTTTTCCTAATGAACTAATAAGAGAGCTCGAAAAAGCCTTTGATAATCGAGAAATTATTGGCAATAAATCAATTAGTGGGACTGTAATTTTGTCAGAATTAGGACAAAAATCTATCGATGAGGGCAAAATAATTGTCTATACCTCACCTGATTCAACTCTACAAATTTGTGGTCATGAAGAAACATTAGGACTTGAAAATCTATATCGCTATGCAAAAGCTGCAAGAAAAATTTGTTCTTCAAGGCCAGAATGAAACGTTGCTCGCGTTATTGCTCGCCCTTATATTGGCCAAAACGGAAAATTTACACGCACTTTTAACAGACATGACTATGCAAATACACCGCCAAAATCAATTCTTGATAGATTACAGCAAAAAGGAATTGAAACTATCGGAGTCGGTAAAATTGGCGATATTTTTTCAAAACAGGGACTTGATAAAATTTTTGGGCCTGACAGTGATGAAAATAATATGGATATCGCAATTGATATTGCCTCCAAATCCACAAAAAATCAATTTATTTTTGTGAATTTGGTCGAATTTGACTCAAGTTATGGTCACCGTCGAGATATTATGGGATATTGTCAAAATTTAAATAATTTTGACATTAAACTAGCAAAATTAGTAAATACTTTAAAAGATGATGACTTGTTAATTGTTTCTTCTGATCACGGAAATGACCCTTGTTTTCCCGGCACAAATCACACACGCGAGGCTCTACCACTAACAATTTTTTCAAAAAAATTCACATCAAAGTTCAAAAAGTTAAAAAATCCTGTTGATTCACTTGCAACTATTGGAAACATAATTGCCAGAAATTTTCAAGTTGAGCAAGCAGAAATAGGTGAAGATATTTTCGATTCTTTAGAATAATTATTCCTTAAATTTAGTAGCTTTAAATATTTTAATTTCAGAATTTTTCCAATAAAAGGGCTAAATAATTGTTATAAGTTCTTTTTAATATATTGAAAAATGATAAAATTTTATTAAATTTAAAGTATAATTTATTATTTTTTATAATTAGTAAGATTTAAACTCAATTATCTAGTCAGCAAAAGCAAAAAAGTGGAATAAAATGAATCATTTAAACAAAAAAAATTCGCCAAAAAGCCAAAAATATAGGAATAAGAAAAAAAATACTCTTCCTTATTTTGATCTAGAAGCAAAGGAATTTGCACATGTTTTACAAAAGCAACGCTCTCTTTTTGTAAGTTCGGTCGACTGTAATAGTTCTAAAAATTTACCTGGTAATTTAAGTCAAAATGAAACTCAAGAGGGTCTAAAAAACTACGACATCTTGAGACCCCAAAGTTGTCAACACAACAGCAATTTAATGAAAATAACATATGAAAATCGAGCTTTTTGCTCAAATAGTGAGTCAATAAATCATCAAAAGAACCATATTAAAAACTTTGAAGACGACGATGAAAATAGTTGTCATGAGTTTCAAAGTCTATCCAAACAACGAATTAAAAGAATGGCTAATATTTCAATTATTTATGGCTCACAACTTTTTGATCAAAATATCGACATTGATGAAATAAAAAATAAGTATTTTGAAGTGACTTTTGATCAGCTAAAAATTCTTACTTTTGTCAAGAAAAACTATGTTTTTTTGAAAAAAGTCATTACTTTACAGTTAAAATCTAATTGAAGTTGAGATAGAATGTTGCCATTGATTCGATCAATTTTGCTTTTGGGAGCTGCTGAATTATTTTTCCAACCTCGCCGAATTATTTTTAATGAGGCTATTGAAATCACTAAAATTTTTAGCATTGAAGGTGGCGATGAATTTAGTTTTGTAAATGCTGTTTTGCAAAAAGTATACAATTATTATGAAAACAAGAATCTTCTTAGACCTCAAAAATAAACATGAAATAAAAAGTCATATCAAAATTGAGACTAAATTTTGAAAATATAAAAAAATACTTGGAAAAAAATTTAAATTTTTATTTTATAACCTTTCAAAAATTTTAGAAATTAGTGTTTCAAATCAACAATGTGCTCAACTTGATTTAAAATTAGTCAATAATATTTACAAAGTTGAAAATTGAATTTCATGCATGAAACAGTTTTTAAACCTAAATTTATTCAGCAACTTAAGAATTCATAAAAATTTAGCAATCTTTTTGTTTTATAGTTGGCAAATTTACCTACAAAGATTTAAATTCAGACAAAAATTATTCGACTTTGAAGGCCGTCGAAGAGATGCTTTTAACAATTTATCGCTTGAATGAATAAAAACTGATCCAAATTTTAATATCAAACTCATTGAAATTTTAAGGAGATGAAAATAAATGAACCTACTTAGCAAAATTCTAAGCATGGGTTTTGAAAAAGCTGAATCATTAATTAAAACTGGTCATGTAAAAGTTAATAATAAAGTATGCCTTCTGCCAGCATATAAAATTAAAGATTTAGACCAAGTGACAGTTGAAATAAAAGAAAAATATGTCTCCCGCGGCGCCATAAAATTACTTTGAGCTTACGAAAAATTTGGACTTGATTTTAATAACAAAATTGTTCTAGATATTGGGTCTTCTAAAGGTGGTTTTACACAAATTTGCCTTGAAAAAGGCGCAAAAAAAGTTTTTGCACTTGATTCAGGCTTGAATCAATTAGATTATTCTTTAAGAATTGACCCTAGAGTTTCAGTAAAAGAAAAAACCAACATTAAATATGTTACAAGTGATTTTTTTGATGAAAAAATCGACATAATTGTTTGCGATGTTTCCTTTATTAGTCTCAAAATTGTTGTTAGTGTTGTAAAAAATCTGTTAAAAAAAGGGCAAAGTTTTATTGCTTTATTTAAACCTCAATTTGAGGCTAGCTCAAAATATGTCCAAAAAGGCGGTTATGTTTTGCCTGAATTTCATGAGTTTTTAATTAACAGACTGGTTGAATTTGCTAAAAATGACTTTGATTTTGTTAATTCGACTAAATCGCCAATTAAAGGGTTAAAATCAAAAAATATCGAATATTTTTTGCATTTTATCAAGAAAAATGACTAATTTTAAAGAGTTTTTTCCTTTTTTAAATAAAGTAACTTATTTAGATTCAGCAGCAATGACGCAAAAACCGATATCTGTAGTTGAAAAAATTAACCATTTTTACACAAATTGTGCTGTTAATACTCATTCATCAAATTCAAAAATCGCCTTTGAAAATTTACAGATTTTAAACCAAACTCGTGAAAAAATTGCAAAATTAATTGATGGTTTGCCTGAAGAAATTATTTTTACTTCCGGAACAACAGAATCAATAAACCTTTTTGCCAATATGATTAAAAAAGTCATAAGAAAGGGAGATGAAATTTTGCTCTCACCTTTAAATCATTCTTCAAATTTACTTGTTTGAGTCAAAATTGCTCAAAAGGTGCGCGCAAAAATTGTTTATAGCACAAAAATAGTTGACAAAATTTCACCAAAAACAGCTGTTATTGCTTTAACTCAGGCAAATAATTCAATTTTAGTTGATCTAGATTTAGCCAAAATTTGAGAAACAGCTATAAAAAACGGCGCTTTTGTAATAAATGATGCAACACAATCAATAAACTTTCAAAAAGTTAGTATGAATTTTTGCCATGCATTGGCTTTTAGTTCTAATAAATTTTACGGGCCAACTGGATTAGGCGTGCTTGCAATAAAAAAATATTTGATGGGGTCACTGGAACCTGTAAAATTTGGAGGGGGCATAATTCGAAAATTTGACAACAAAAATTTGCTTTTTTATAATGATTATCGCAAATTTGAGGCCGGAACACTAAATTTTGCTGCAATTTGGGGCTTAAATGCTGCTATTGATTTTATAAATGAAATTGGACTTGAAACAATTTATAAAAAAATTAAAATTTTGTCTGATTATTTATATGAAAAATTAGAAAAAATTGATGATATTGAAATTTTTTCTAAAAAAGGCGACCATATTATAATTTTCAATATTAAAGGTTTTAGCGCTCAAGATGTTGCTTCATACCTAGGAAATAACGATATTTATGTTCGAAGCGGGAATTTTTGTGTACCGTTACTAAAAAAAGTGCTAAAAAATGATAGTTTCATCAGAGTTTCGCTTGGTTTTTACAATGATTTTGCTGATATTGACGACTTAATTACCAACTTAGAAGAAAAGAGGTTTTTAGATTTTGTATAATGATTTTATTATTCGACGAAATATTATTGTCGATGCTAATGAAAAATTCAAAGAAAAGCGACGAATTTGTAAGTCAACAAGCTCTGAAATGAATAATAACTGTGATGATTGGGCTCAGTTAGACTTAGAAATTATTGGACAAAAAATTAAAAAAATACAATTTTGTGCTTCAGGTTGTACTCTTTTGCTCGCAAGTTGTTATTTATTTGAAAAAATTTTAATTAATAAAACCATAAGTGAAGCGCAAATTTTGCTTGAAAATTATGAAGAAATGATTAAATCTCAAAAAATTATCCCAATTTTAGGAGATTTAAATGCGCTTTTTATGGTTAAAAGTCACCCAAACCGAGTAATTTGTATCAGTCTACCTTTGTTTTTGTTGCAAAAACAAATTAAAAATCATGAAAACAGTTAGAATTCATAAATTTTTATCGCAAATGGGAATTGCCTCCAGACGAAAAGCCGAAATATTAATCAATGAAAAACGAATAAAAATTAATGGCCAATTTGCACGAATCGGCCAAAAAATTTCTGAGCTTGATGTTGTTGAGTTTGACGGTCAAAAAATAAATAAAAAACCAAAAATCGTCTGATATGCGCTAAACAAACCAAAAAATTATATTACAAGTCGAACTGATCCACAAAATAGGCCGACAATAATGGAATTTTTTGATAAAAATTCCTATTTGTTTCCAGTAGGACGACTGGATTTTGAAACAACCGGTCTAATTTTGGTAACAAATGATGGCGAGACTAGCAATAAATTACTTCATCCTAGTTCAAAAATTCAGAGAACATATTTAGTCAAAACTGATTTTAACTTAAATGACGAGGAAATTAATTTTTTGAATAACAATGAAATTTATTTAGATAATGTAAAATCTGTTCAAAAAGTTCAAAAAGTGGCCTCACGGACATATATTGTCAAAGTTTGGCAAGGTTCCAACCATCATGTTAAAAAAATTTTTATCTCTGTTTCCAAAAAAGTACTTATGCTCCGAAGATTAAGTTTTGCAACTATTGAACTTGGAAATTTAAAGCCAGGTGAAAAACGTAAACTGTCTCAAGCCGAAATTTTGTCACTGAAGAATATTTTTTAACAAATTAAATTTTAGCTAAACAACTATTATATATAATTATTCGTGTAATACTTAAATGAAAAATGATTCAACTATGGGAAAAAATAATTTTGTAACTGATAAGCCAAAGAAAAAATTTTTTAATAAAAAAACCTTTTTATTTGGTTTGTCAGCTTTAGTCTTTTCAATTGCCGTAACAGTTTTTATTCTCTTTACTTTTATTTTTAGGTTAGTTGATGTTGAAGGTAACTCGATGTTTCCAACTCTTCAACACGGACAAAAAATTTTTATTAATAGGGTAAAATCACCAAAAAGAAACAATATTGTCGCTTTTAATTACAAAGAAATAGTTTTAATTAAAAGGATTTTGGGACTGCCAGGGGATAAAATAACTGTTAAAGAAAATGAAATTTACATAAATGATAAAAAAGTTGCAGATTTTATCAAAAGCGCAACTTTTTTGTTCGATGGAATAGTGCCTGAAAATAAATTTTTTGCTGTTGGTGATAATTTAGAAAACAGTAGCGATAGCAGAGATTTTGGATTTTTTGATCTAGATGATGTCATTGGGATTTTATAGGGATTAAGCACTTGCTCTACATAAATTTATTAATTTATAAATATAGACAACTGTTAAAATAAAAAAATATAATTTTTTTGCAAAATATGATGAAATTATATTTTTTTATTTTTACTTTCTTGTTTTTGAAGATCATGATATAATTTGTTAAAAATATAAGAACAAAATTATAAGGAGAATATGATGAAGGTAACAAGCGATTTTATCAGTTTTGGTAATTTTTATAGATCATAGTGATTTAACCAAAAACAAAAATCGGTTATTTTGGAAAATATCGGTTAGGCACTCCTAATTTTAAAAATATGTTAAAAGCTAGTGAAAATACTTACTTTATTGGAGACTAAAAGAAATCAGAAAAATCAGCTACTATCGAATTTATATCAAAAAATTTAAATCTGTAACTGTTGATAATTCTGTTGATGATAAATTAACACTTCCTTATTTGGTTAATGATGAAAAATAAATTAATTCTCACTAAATTTTTGGGAACAACACTTTTAATTCCGGCATTTTTTTTAACTTCCTGCGGAAATTTAATTCATTTTATTAATAAACAGATTTTTAACACAGATGACGGAATTAACAATCCCCAAAATTACAATTCTCACTATTTTTTAAATTTACTAGCAAAGCATTATGAAGAATTTAATGCAAAAAACGGCACTTTTTCAGCCTTAAATCTGTTTTATAATCAACCCAAAAAGCAGAGAGATAAACATTTATTCCTTGGCGAACAAAGTAGAATAATAATTGAAAACCTCGAACAATTTCAAAAAAATATTGTTGATAGAACTGAAGAAATTATAAAAAATAATCCTAATTTTGCCAAAATGAATACTTCTGAACTCAAGTCAGAATTTGAAGACAAATTTCTAAAAGGAGAACTTCTTGAAAAAGTCTTAGAAAAAAATAATATAATAATACGCGAACGTATCAGATATTCAAGGCCAACTCGTGTTACCTACTATTATTTTGAAGAAAATGGTTTTTCAAACATTACAGCCACAAGATTTGTACCAGATTTTGTTATAGATTCGAAATTAATTGAACCCGATGTAGTTTTTGATGATTCGCCTTTTTTTAATGTTATAGTCTACCCTAAAAATAAAACAATCACCTTTAGGGATATTGATGAAAAAATTTATGCTGGTGATAATGATAAAATTATAGATTATGAAAAGGAGAAAATATTAATTGAAACAGAAGCTAGAAAAATTTATAATAAACTCGCAAAAAAGTACAATTTGTCAAAAAACGAGATTAGCAGTTCTTCCCCCTCTTTTATGTCTATTATTATCGATTTTAGCCAAGAAATTAATAATATTAAAACTTTAAAGCCAAAAATTCTTGATTTAATTACAAATAGAATTAATCCTTGATCTAACAGTTTTTTACCAAAAAAACACGCAATTATTAAAAATATTGACGAATTTAAGACAACAATTATCGACCGAATTTTAAAATTAGATCCTAGATTAAAAATTGACCAAAATGATCTAATTTTTGATTTTGAACAAAAGTTTCTAGATGGGGAAAAACTTGATGAATTTCTAAAAAATAATAATATTTTTATTTACGAAACTTGGGAGCGAATTGGCTATGAATCATTTTGAAGATGGGTTCCCCATAGTATACCGGATCCTAATAATTATCCAAAAAGGGTGGAATGAGAAAAATTAGTTCTTAGAAAAACAGAAGATAATAATATTTTTTTGACACCAATTTTTAAAACGGATTTAACACTAAATTTTGTTAGAAGTCCTAAATCTAGTTTTGATAAAGTTGCTTTCCAAATCTTGGCTTTTCCTAAGGATAAGAATATTGTTTTTGATAAAAACGTTAGCCGACTTGAACTAATTGAGGATTTAAAAAACAATTATTTAGATAAGTATGAAGAAAAAGACAAAAAAAATAGCAATAAAACACACATAAGTTTAAACTAGTAGAAAAAATCAGACCAATAATTTTTATTTGTAGTTTGTGGTAAAAATTCTTTTATATTTTAAACAACCATTTTATAGACTTTTGTATAGTTTTAAAAACCAAAAACTAAAAACATAAAGTTAAAATCTAAAATAATGATCTTGCTTTTAGGTCGCAAAAAGCAACAAAAATGCCGCGTTTTTGCACCTAAATTAACACAATAATTTAGATCTTTTTAAAAAATGATTATTCTAAAAAATTTTTTTAGTGAAATTTAATTTTGTTAAAAAAATTAATCTAGTGTAATTTTTTGTTTACCTATATGCATTAAAAATCACTTTCGACAGCGAGGCAAATCTAGACCGCTTTTATTTATAAATTTTTTATTTTTACACAAAATTAACAAGTTTTCTTCAATTTCTGAGTCAATTAGCGAAGGTTTTAGTTCTAAATCTGTGATGAAATTTGGGTATTGTTCAGAAATTATTTTGTATGCTTCAATAAAAAGATCACTAATATTTATAATTTCTCACCTTATCAAACCAATAATAGCTAATTTTACGGCTAAAATTTGATCATCCATTTTTGGCAATAGGATACCTGGGGTGTCAAGAAAAAGAAATTTATCATAGCTAATTCATTGATTATTTCTCGTTATTCCCGGTTGGTTTCCTACTTTTAGTTGTGATTTTGTGATTAAATTTATTAGCGTTGATTTTCCAGTGTTAGGTACTCCGACAACAAAACATTTTAGACTTGGTGAAAAAAATTTAGTTGAATTTTTTTCTTGTTTTATTTTAAATATTTTATTTAAATGTGATATAATTTCTAATCTAGCTGAATAATCTCGTAAATTTACAAAGAGAACAAAAAATTTTTTATCCGTAAAAAATTTTTTTATTTTAGTGAATTTATTTTTATCAGCTAGATCAATTTTTGTTACTATTACTAGTGTCATTTTTTCTTTTGCAATTTGCGAGAAATTCTCGTTTAGACTAGAAATAGGACATCTGCCATCCACAACTAAAATAAAAAGATCTGCTATTCGCGCTTTATTTTCTATGTCATTTATGCTTTTTGCCATATGACCTGGAAATCAATTTATTTTCATGCAATAAATTATAAATCTTTTTATTAAAAAAGTGGTATAATTGTAAATTGTGGTCACGTAGCTCAGTAGGATAGAGCACGAGCCTTCTAAGCTTGTGGTCAGAGGTTCGAATCCTCTCGTGATCGCCATTTTTTTATTTTTAAAAATAAAAAAAATAAATAAAAAAATTTTGCTTTTTCAAAAAATAGTGTATAATTATTAATTGGAGAAGTAGCTCAGCTTGGCAGAGCGCTACGTTTGGGACGTAGTGGTCGCAGGTTCAAATCCTGTCTTCTTCACCATTTGGGGGGGTAGCTCATCTGGCTAGAGCGCCTGTTTTGCACGCAGGAGGTAGAGGGTTCGACTCCCTTCCTCTCCACCATTGGCTCTATAGCTCAGTTGGTTAGAGCGTCCGGTTCATACCCGGAAGGTCATGAGTTCGAATCTCCTTGGAGCCACCAATTTTCACATAATATATAACAAAATCGCCTGGATCTATAGCTCAGCGGTTAGAGCATCCGGCTCATAACCGGTTGGTCATTGGTTCGAATCCAGTTAGATCCACCAAAATGGGCAATTACCCAAGTGGCTGAAGGGACTAGTCTTGAAAACTGGCAGGGGTGTGAAAGCCCGCGGGGGTTCGAATCCCTCATTGCCCGCCATTTATTTTAAAAAAAATCTTAACACAGCGGAGTAGAGCAGAGGTAGCTCGTTGGGCTCATAACCCAAAGGCCGTAGGTTCGATTCCTACCTCCGCAACCAAGGTCTAGTAGTAAAGTGGTTAATACGCCTCTCTGTCACGGAGGAGATCGCGGGTTCGATCCCCGTCTAGACCGCCATGGCTCCGTAGCTCAGTTGGTAGAGCAACGGTTTGAAGCACCGTGTGTCACTGGTTCGATTCCTGTCGGAGCCACCATACCTAATTGCAACCTCCAATAATTTATAAGTAGTTATAATAAAAATGTCGTAGATTACGGCATTTTTTAATTTTTAATTTTTTTTTAATATTTTTTAGTTAAAAAAAATATTTATCTTGTAAAATTTAGTATTTATTTTTATGTAGAGAGAAGGTATTAACAATTTTTTACCAAAATCCGGATTTTTATCTTTCCCTTACTGTAAATTTACTAATTTTCCTTTTAATTATTCTAGCAGTTCCGGTTTTAATAGTATTTTTGATTGCAATTGTTAAACCGCGAATTAAACGAACGTCAAATATTTATCTCTATTCACTCAGCACCGGTCTTTTGTTGATGGTTGCAACAGTTGGACTTATGCAAGAAGGATTTAATGGTGCTGAAAATTTCGCTCATAGCTATGGTGATCTAGAAAATTTATTTAAAATTCTAATAATTGGCGGCGGTTCAATTTTAGGTCTGACAAGCGTTTTTATTGCCCGTTGATTTTTTATTCGCATTTTTAAAAAAGATTTGCACTTGGATCACAAACAGCACGATCATAGCGATCATATTGTAAATTTTTCTGACATTGACAGTCCAAAATCTGCTTGACTTGCAATTTTACTTCTACTTTCACACCGAACAATTGATGGATTTATACTAGGATCTGTTATTGCCAGAGTGACTGCAGGAGAAGAAGTTAATTGATATTTAATTGGGACTTTTGTCGCTCATATGTTAATTGAAATTTTAATTATTCATTATCGGCAAGTTCAATATGGTCAAAGTATTAAAAAGTCCGTAATTTACAACTTAATTACAACGCTAATTTTAATTCCAATTATCGTAATAGGCGCTTTTTTGAATAGATTTTTTATTCAAACTGGTTGACTAATTCCATTTTTCAATGTTTCTGGTGGAGCAATTTTGAGTTTTGTGGTAATAATCGAATTAGTTCCCGAATTTATTCACCTCAGGAATAATTCCTCAAAACAATGGCATATTTCGCTTATTCTTTTTGCAGCCGGAATTGTTTTTGCCCTTATTCTTTTAACACTTCACCAACACTAATTTTGAATAGTAAAAATTAATTTAGCAAGTTGTTTTACAATTTTTAGAAAATTTCGAGCCTTACAAAGCTCGTTTTTTTGTTTTTTAAGGAATTGTCTTGAATTATTGGAACCAAAAATTTAACTATTACAGTTTTGGTGTTATCATAAAATGCCGTATTTTACGGCACTTTTTTAGTTGAGCCCCGTTTTATCTAAGGTTTAAATTTCAACTTTTGGCACAGATTATTTTTGTCATCAAAACTAAATTAATTATTATTTAAACAAAAATATTTTTTTAATTATGTTGGTACACATAATTAAAAAAATTTCGAAGTTTTTCAACCAAAAATTCAAAAAAAGCCGGAAATTATGGTATAATTTTAAAATTAGTATTGCTTTTAAAAGGAAATATATGATTGAGGACAATAAAAACCATAAAGATAACGAAGAAATCAAAGAAATTGATTCTAGCTTAAATAGTGAAGATGACAAATCGGATGACTCAGACCAAATTTTCGAAGTTAAACCAACAATTTTAGAAACAGTAACTGACAATATTGTTCCAATTAAAATCGAAGATGAGATGAAAGTTTCATTTCTTGATTATTCAATGTCAGTTATTGTTTCAAGAGCTCTACCTGATGTTCGTGATGGACTAAAGCCTGTTCATAGACGAATTTTATACACAATGAGTGAACTTGGAATAACTTCAGGAACTAGTTATAAAAAATCAGCTAGAATTGTCGGTGATGTTCTTGGAAAATATCACCCACATGGTGATGCTTCTGTTTATGATTCAATGGTTCGAATGGCTCAACCTTTCTCACTACGCTACCCACTTATCGATGGACACGGTAATTTTGGTTCAATTGATGGCGATGAAGCTGCGGCAATGCGTTACACTGAGGCGCGACTGTCAAAAATTTCTAATAAAATGATTGAAGGTATTAAAAAAAATACTGTAAATTTCAGACCTAATTATGATGCAAGTGAAATGGAACCTGAAATTTTACCAGCACGATTTCCAAATTTATTAGTTTCAGGGGTTTCTGGAATTGCTGTTGGAATGACCACCAAAATTCCACCGCATAACTTAGGCGAAATTATTGAAACTTTCATTACTTTTGCAAGAAATCCAAATATTGACATTAATGAATTAATTGAGACTCTTCCTGGCCCAGATTTTCCAACAGGCGCAATAATTTCGGGAAAAAAAGGGATAAATCAAGCATATTTAACCGGAAAAGGTACTTTTTGAATTAGATCAAAAGCAAAAATTGAACATTTAAATTCAGGTAGATCACGAATTATTTTTTACGAAATTCCTTATGAAGTTAAAAAACCCTCTATTATCGAAAAGGTTGCTTTTTTAGTAAAAAATAAGAAAATTCTTGGAATTAAAGATATTCGTGATGAAAGTACTCGTCACGGAATTCGTGTTGTTTTTGATATTAAAAAAGGATTTAATCCTGAAGTTATTTTAAATAAACTTTATCACAGCACCGATTTACAAATTAGTTATTCAATAAATATGCTTGCGCTTGTAAAAGGTGTGCCAAAATTAATGAATTTAAAGGAAATTTTAACTCATTATCTTGAACACCAAAAAGAAATTAATCTTCGTGTACTCAATTTTGACCTGGAAAAAGCTAGCGAAAGACTTAATATTTTAAGCGGTTTAAAAATTGCTATTGAAAATATTGACAATGTAATTACAATAATAAAATCTTCAAGTTCAGACCAAATTGCTCAAGAAAGATTAGCCCAAACTTATAATTTAAATCCTGTTCAAACAAAAGCAATAATTGATATGCGTCTTGGTCGGCTAACTAGTTTGGCAATCGAAAAATTAATTAGTGACATTGAAAGTCTAAAAATCGAAATTGATGAGATTAAGTCAATAATTGAATCACCTGAAAAACTAATTGAATTAATTATTACCCAACACAAAGCAACCGCTGAACAATTCAGTGATCCACGAAGATCTGAAATTATTACCGAAATTATACGACTTAATGAAGAAGATTTTATCCCTAATGAAAAAGTAATTATTTCGCTGACCCAAAATAACTATGTAAAAAGGTTAAATTTAGAAGAATATCGGCTACAAAATCGTGGTGGCTTTGGTGCCTCAGTTTCAAATTTATACAAAGATGACGAGCTAAAATCTGTTTGCATTACAAACACCCACAGCGATCTTTTAATTATTTCCTCAAGTGCTAAAATTTTCAAACTTCGAGCTCACCAAATTCCTGATAGTTCAAAACAAGGAAAAGGTCTCCCATTTTTAAATCTTGTACAAGTACAAAAAGATGAAAATATTAGTGCATTAATTCCTTGAAACCAGCAATACAAAGATCACTGACTTATCACGGTTTCTGCTTTTGGTTATATTAAAAAAACGGAACTTTCAGAGTTTAGTTATATTCCAAAAAATGGAAAAATCGCTTTAAAACTTGTTGAGGGAGATTATTTAAAATCAGCCTTTATTGTCCCAGCAAGTTCTGAAATCAATATTATTTTAGCCTCATCCCAAGGACTTGTAAATCGCTGGGCAATTAAATTATTGCGAAATACCGGTCGGGCTTCAATCGGTGTTAAAGGAATCGCTCTTCAAGAAGGACACGAAATAGTTGGCGCTTGTTACACTTTTGGCAATGATTTTGTCTTTAATTTAAGTAAACATGGTTATGGGAAAAAAACTCCTGTTGAAGAATACCGACTAACCGGAAGAGCAACTAAAGGACTAAAAGGTCTAGACGACGAAAAGGCTGGCGATCTTATTTTTGTTGGCACAATTGGCCCAGATCAGGAAGCAATAATTATCACTAAAAGAGGCTTTGCAATTAGAATTGATCTTGATAGCGTTCCAATAATTAGTCGTAGGACAAAAGGGGTAAAATTAATTAAACTCAAAGGTGAAGACGAAATAAGTTTTGTTACTTTAATTAAAAAAGAGGCAAATTAATCTATCAATTTTAGACAAATCACTAACAAATTCACAGTTAAAAAAAATTTAGGTGCATTAAAATTACAGAATCTAAAGACTTTAAAATCCTAATTTTGCATTTTACAGTGTAATTTAGACGCTGATTTATAGTCTTAAATTCATCCCTTTTCTTAATTTTTGACGTCAAACTAGCAAACCCAGGAAAAATAACTATCAAAAAAAACACTAAATTTTAAATCTAACCATTACGAAAGAAAAATCTACTTATTAATCAAACTAAAAAAGCTAAAATTTTAGCTTAAAAAGCAAAATTATGAAATTTTTAAACCACTTTTTTAGTTTAAAACGCTAACAAAAACCATAAAAAAATACAACTACTATTTAAACTCAATGTAAAAAGAAAACTCTTTTTACTTAAATTGAGCCTAAAAAAATATATGAAGTTTTGAAAGAACAATAACCAAAAGCCCTAAATTTATAGATTTCTAAACGGTTAAATTCAAGGCATTCCATCATATTTAAAAATATAATGGATAAATCGCACTATCTGATTTTTTTATGGCAAAAACATAACCAAGCCCACCTTAATTCAATATCAAAATTTATTAATTCATTCTTAGTGACTCTATTATAACTTAAAAATTTTTTTGACCAAGCATTTTTTTAAAAATTTTTTTGCAAAGACTAAATTTAAAATTATAAAAATTAAAACTTTGCGTAAAAAAACCCGTATTTACGGGTATTTTTCCATATTTATATTCACTAAAAAGTGAATTTTTGCCTAAACTGGGAAACTCAGGAATAAAATACTGAAAATCAACTAAAACAATACAATCAAAATCCTGAATAAAAAGCAATAATCTTAATTTTTTGCCTAATTTAGGTGCATTTAGATAATATCCTTAAAAAACATTTATATTGAATCTTGTTTTTCAGACTTAATTAGATTAGCATCAAAAAATCGCTTTTTGATGCGGCGATATGTTCACTCAATAAATATAGGTTCTAGGATAACGGGTAGTAGAAAAATGGGAACAATAACAGTTCCTAATGTTGAAATTTTTAACCAAAATGTTGGTTCATCAAGAAGAAAATGATTAAAGCATAGAAAAATTGCTAAAAAAAGAAGAATTCAAATTGATAAAATATAAAAAAATAAAATTTTAAATAAGTAGTAGAAAAACTTTTTTCTGTTAAAATTTTTTTCATTTTTATTAAAAATTGAAGCAAAAATAAATGTATAAAATCAATAATAGTTCTGCATCTCAGCTACAACCCAGTCAAATTCACTAATTTCCTTGCGGTTCCTTAACTTAATATTACGATATTTAAAAGAACGTCTAGTATGCTTAGGGGAATTAATTGCTTCTGTAAAAAGGCTAATTATTGGGTAGTTATGTTTATATTTTCAACAAATTTTTCTTGATTTCTTCCTCTTTTTTTTACAATTTTCAGTGTCAACAAGAACGGAATTTACAAAAGGCTCTAAATTAAAATTTTCTAAAAATTCAAAGGTTGTGGTTTTATTTTCCAAATTGTATTTTCAGTATAAAAATTTCTTAAAAAAGTAAATAACAAATTTTGCTCAAAAAGCATTTAAAAAAAATCCAAAAAACGCAATGAAAGAATATATCACCACATTCATAATATTCGGAAATCAAATATTATAGTCATAAAAATAATTATCTTTATTTTCAAGGCTAAAAATAAAATTTTCACCAAAAGTAAAAAAATGAACTCTGTAAACAAAAATTAACACAAATAATGAAATGGTCAAAATGATTGAAAATAAATGAAGAATTAAATAGAAAAGTCGTGAAATTAGTCTGGTTTTATAGTATAAAATCCCCTCAAAACTGTTGTATTCTACAAGTAAATCGAATAATTTATAATAGCTGTTAGTGCCAAAAAATGGGATAAATAAAATTCAATTGTTGAATTTTAAATTGAAAAATTTTTCTAAACTTTCTTTCTTAAACATTATCTAATTAAATTGGTTAGCCTCTATTTTTATACAAATTTCAAGTTGCATTTTGAATTATATAAATTATACTAAGTTTCCTTTAAATTTGCTTGAACTATATAAAATTATTAAATTAATTTTAACATATTTAACTAATATAAAAAGTATAAATCGCAATTTAAAATAAATTAATAAAAAAAATAGACGCATCTTTTTTGATGCGTCTAAATTAATGTGTTTGTTTCTTTATTTTTTAAGGTGATTTTTTAATCTATTAAAATTTCAGATTTTAAATTTTACCTCATTTTTGTAAGGTTTTTTTGGTTTTAGCTGAAACTTTAATACGAACTTTTTGCCCTGAGGCAGTTTTTAGAACTATTTGCTGTAAATTTAGATTAAATTTACGTTTAGTTGCATTTAGGGCGTGAGAACGGTTATTTCCGCTCATTGATCCACGTTGTGAAATTGGGTCTTTTCTTGCCATTTTTTTCCTCCTATGATAAGAAAGGGATTATTTTTGACCTTTTTCTAAAGCAATTTTAATGATATTATCAAATTCAGTTTTGCGACTAATTGCCATTTCAGCAAGCATTTTACGATTAATTTCAATGTTTGCAAGTTTGATTTTATGCATTAATTGCGAATATGAAATTCCTTGGTCACGAGCTGCAGCATTTATTCTACTAATTCATAATTTTCGAAATTCACGTTTACGCTGTTTTCGATCACGAAAAGCATAGGTTCAAGATTTAATTACTGCCTGTTTTGCAACTTTAAATCCGATTGATTTATGCCCTCAATAACCTTTTGCTAATTTTAATCAACGACGGCGACGCTGGCGCGTTACACTTCCACCTTTGACTCTCATAATAAAATTTCTCCTTTTATATAATGTAGTTTCAAAAAATTTAGTGAATTCTTTGAATTAATTAAATTAGTTTTTTTATTCTTTTGTAATCTGAAGGATCGATTAAAGTAGCTTTTCTTGATTGGCGCTTTTGTTTTGTAGATTTATTTTGCGCTAAATGTGAGCGATATGCATGTCCGTGTTTAATTTTTCCGGTTGCAGTAACCTTAATTCTTTTTTTCAAAGCTGACTTTGTTTTTAATTTGATTTTAGGCATTTTTTTCCTTATTTTGAATTTCTTCGTATTCTAAAAGTTCTTTTAGCTGTTTTGAAGAAGTGAATTTAGGTAGTTTTTTGCGATCACGTTCAAGATGCATAACTAAAAAATTACCGTTTTGCGAAATTTCCTTGCTTTTTTTTGCAATGTATTTCAATTGGTCAAAAAATATCTCAAGTGTTATTTTACCTTGATCAATTCGGGTAATTTCACGACCACGAAAACGAAGAGCAATTTTCACACGGTCGCCATCAAGAATAAACTCTCTAGCTTTTTTTGATTTTACAAGAATATCTTGCTTGTTAATATTAAAACTAACCCGTATTTCACGGTTATTAGTAAAGGATTGCTTTTCTTTTTCTTCCTTTTTTTTCTTTTTTATGTCGTATCGAAACTTACCATAATCAAGAATTTTTGCTATTGGAACTTTTTGAACTTTTTCATCTTTAGTTTTTACTTCTTTAATTGAAATTAAAACTAAATCAAGTCCTTTGGATTTTGCAAGTTCAAGTGCTTCTTTAGTCGGAGTTTTTCCAATTTTTTCATTGTCAGATCCAACTAAAAAAACGTTAGGAAACATAATATTTTCGTTAATTTGGTGATCTTGTTGTGGCTTTCTTTGAAAAAGATTTTTAGGATTCAAAATTTAAATTTATCTCCATTTTCAATGGTTTTTACTATGTTTATACAAAAATCTTAAAAAGTATTAAATTATAATTTAAACAAAAAAATAATAATCTTTGTTTGCTAGGTAAACCCAAGATCTTGCGATCTTCAGGTGAGAGCAAATCTACTTTCTGCAAATAAAAATTTGCATTATAATTATACTTAATTTTTAAATTTTCAAAAGCAAATTTTTAAAAATTTAAAAATTAATAAACAAATTGCACCATTTTTTCGTTTTCAACAACTAAAAAGGTGTCTCCCTTTTCGGCTCCAAAAGGTTTTAAAACATTACGCGCTAAATTAAAGTCACTTTTTATCGCGTTAAATTCGGAAATAGAATTAATTGAAACAAAAACTGAAGATGTTATTCCAAATCCTGAAATTAATTTTTCATTATTTACAACACCGATAACGGCGGTATTTGGACGAAATTTAGCTATTGCTTTTAAAAGTTCACCGGTTCTTGATAGAACAACAGTATATTTTATTTCATTTTCATAAGCAAGGTGAGCTAATTTGTGAGCAATTTTTGCTCGAGGACCTTTTGAGTTTTTGGTAATTACAGCTAACTGTTTTGTATAAAAAAGCTTATTATAGAACTCTTTTTCGGCTCTTTTATTAATAACGGCCATAACTTGAACTGATTCAACAGGGAATTGACCTTGGGCTGATTCGCCAGATAACATTGTCGCATCAGCGCCTAACTCAGTTGCTCAATAAACATCAGAAACTTCAGCACGAGTTGGTTGAGAAGATTTTTCCATTGAATCAAGCATTTGTGTTGCCACGACAACAGTTTTTCCAGCAAAACGACATTTTCTAATTATTCTTTTTTGTTGATATGGAACTTCTTCATAAGGAACTTCGAGTCCTAAATCACCACGGGCTACCATAATTCCATCAGATAACTCGATAATTTCATCGATATTTTCAAGACCTAGTGTTGATTCGATTTTTGAAATTATTTGAATGTGAGAACCACCGTTTTCATCTAAAAGTTTACGTAATTCCTTAACATTTTCAGCTGAATTTACAAAGGATGCAGCAACATAATTAATATTTTCTGAAATCCCAAAAAGCACGTCGTTAATGTCTTTTTGAGATAAAAAAGGTAATGAAAAAGGAACGCCAGGCATATTTAGGCGCTTGTTTGGTTTTAAAATGTGGGAATTTTTTGTCTTTACAACAACTTTTCCATCTTCAATTTCAACAACTTCTGATTGTAATTTTCCATCATCAAAAAGAACTCTATCCCCAACTTTTAAGTCTTTGTCAATTTCGTGTGAAACAGTTATTACTTGGTCAGTTCCTTCAAAATTTTCATAAGAATCTTTATCAGTTAGGACAGTTAAATGTTGATTTGCAAGAATTTTTTGCGAACCATTAAGAATTTTACCTACACGGATTTCAGGTCCTTTTGTGTCAAGCATAATTGAAATTGGAATTTGAAGTTCTTGCGAAGCTTTGCGAGCATTTTCGAATTTTTGGCGCTGCTCTTCGTATGTTCCGTGAGAAAAATTAGCCCGAATTACACTAACTCCAGCTAAAACTAGTTGTTTTAAAACTTCATAATCTTGGGTTGATGGGCCGATTGTCGCAATTATTTTCGTTCTTTTTGAAATATAATTTTTCATTGCATTCATGATTTTTGTTTGTGTCCTTGTTTTTAGTTTTAAAATTGTTGAAAATATATAAAAAATTATTTATAATTATAATATCAAACTAAAAAATATTAGCAAATTTTTAATGTTTTTTTCAAAAAATCAGGCCCTGAACCTTCAAAATGAAGATTTTTATCAATTTTTGACTTGTTAATAAAAATTTCAAGCTCTTTTTCAGTTTGAAAATGAGGCGAAATTAAGTTTATAGTCTCCAAATTTTCTCAATTGAATGATAAGAAAATTTGGCTAACTTCAAAATTATCAATGATAATTTTGAAGTTATTTTCAAATTTGTCAAAATTTTTAAAAAAATCAAATTTGACTTTATAGAAATTCAACAATTTACTTTCATTTTTAAAAGAAAACTCACCAAAAATATCAATTTTTTTTGGTGAGTTTCCAACAAAAGAGTAAATATCAACATTAATTTTGTTTGAATTAAATTTAATGGTTTGGATTTCATTGTCGGCAAATGAATCAGATTTAATTTGGCTAACTCATTCAGGAATTACGAGGTTTTCAATTTGATTACTTGCAAAAACTGAGGTATTTAATACAGTTACTTTTTCAGGAATTTTAATATTTTTTATTAAATTAGATTCAAAAGCTGAGTCTAAAATAATTTCAACATTTGGGC
Organism: Mesomycoplasma ovipneumoniae; assembly: GCF_038095975.1. NCBI lineage: Bacteria > Bacillati > Mycoplasmatota > Mycoplasmoidales > Metamycoplasmataceae > Mesomycoplasma > Mesomycoplasma ovipneumoniae. The sequence goes on from NZ_CP146003.1 coordinate 962,112, forward strand.
CAAAAACTACTTCTTCAATTTTGTTTAACATGAAAGCAGACTCGCCAATTTTTAAAAGTGAATTTGGCAAAATTAGTTTTTTAAGTTCTAAATTCATTCCTGAAAAAGCAAAATCATCAATTTCTTGAAAATTAAAGGATGATAAATCCAGAATTTTGCCTTGCAAAAATTCTGGATTTTTAATTATTTTTATCGCTTCATCGCGGGATAATCTGAAAACTTGCACTTTTTTCCTAAATTTTTCCTTTTTTAGATGTTTTTTAGGCTTTTGACTAACTTTGGGTGAAAGGAGATACAAATATGAAAAAACAACCAAACCAAAATTTCGTTAAATTAAGCGAAAAAGATAAACATGAAACTGGGGGTGCTGGTGCTTTTGCTGTTATTTCAAATGTAGCAACTGCAGTTGGAAAAATTGCGCCTGCTTTATTGGGAATTGCCGCTGTTTATCGAACTTTTACAACAGGATCTGGTGAAATTAAAGGTCAAGATCATACTGTAAAATGAGATGACTCAAAACTCGCTAAAGCAGAAGCAGAAAAAGCACAAAAACAGCCAATTTATTTTATTTATTAACTTAATTACTGTTAAATTTTAAATATAACAAAAAGATTTTTAAACTATTATTTATAAATTAATTGTTCATTTTCTTCTTGGCCAAATTCTAAAATAAAAGCCTCGATTAAATCAGTTGCAGCCTTAATGTCAGAAATACTAATTAGACCATATGTTGAATGTAAATAGCGCTGCGGAATCGAGATGCTAACTGTAGGAGTTCCATAACCTGAATATTGGAGTTCTTCTGCATCAGTTCCTCCACCTTGAGAAACATATCGGTAAATTGGTATGTTTCTTTCTTTGGCAATTCGGAAAATAATGTCAACAAGTCTTGGATCCATCAATGCGCCACCATCGGCAATGTCAATAGCAACTCCGGCTCCTAATTTTTGCACGCCAGGGATTGCATCCTCGGTATCATGTGCAGCACCTGTGTCAATTGCAAAAGCAACATCAGCTTTAATCATTTTTGCAACCATTTTTGCACCACGTGAACCGACTTCTTCTTGAACAGTTCCGACTAAAATTGGGTTAGATTTTAAATTTTTATTATGCAAACGGTGAGCAAGTTCGTCAATTACAACAACTCCAGCACGGTTATCTATCGCCTTTGATGCAAAATAATCTTGATTATGCATCAAAAAACTAGGATTACTAAAGTAAATTCTGTTTCCTATTTCAACGGAAAGATCTTGGGCTTCTTTTTTTGATCTAAACCCAAAATCAAAGTAAAGATCTTTTACCATCAAGGCTTTTTCAATTTTCTGGCGCTCCATAATGTGAATTGAAGTATGACCAGCAACACCGTAAAATTCTTGGCCTAAAGAGTTTATTAACTTAAATTTAGCACCAATTACAGCATTTCCTCAAATACCACCAACAGATTTTACTTTTATATAACCTTTTTCGGTAATGTCTAAAACAATGAAACCAACTTCATCCATATGTGCTGCAACAACTATTTTAGGTCCAGAATTTTGCTTTTTTTGTTGCATAATTAATGACCCAAAACCGTCACGAGAATAACTTAGATCAAGATTAGCAGTTGATCTTTTTAATTCAGTAACAATTTCATCCTCATAACGGGACATTCCATCAATATCGCAATATTTTTTTAATTTTTCTAATATTTGCATAACAAATTCCTTTAAACGTTTTTGATATAAAATTATACACTTTTTTCTATAAATTCCAATTAATTTGCTCTTTATTTTTCAGTTTTAAAAAATCATTGATTTTTTCAAAAACTCTTGAATTTTCTAGTGATCTCCAAAAACCTAAGAGCGAAGGGTGTGAATAAAAAAATACTTTTTGAGCAGAAAAGTCAACATTTTTAAGGCAAGTTTTAGCTTTTTGACCTAAAATTAAAAAGACGATGTCTTTTTTGTTAGCCACAATAAAATTTATTAAATTAAGACTAAAAGTTTGTCATCCTATTTTTTCATGTGAATTAGGGGTTGATTCTCTGACAGAAAGAACTGTATTTAGCAGTAAAACGCCTTGTTTTGCTCAATTTTGCAAATTTCCGTCTGTTTTTGAAAAGTTTGGATATGATTTTTTTATTTCAGAAAAAATATTTTTAAGCGACGGTGGTAAAATTTTGGCTCGACTGGAAAAAGCAAGTCCATCTGCTTGTCCTTTTTGATGATAAGGGTCTTGACCGACAATTACTATTTTTAAATTTTCAAGACTTGTTAGCTCGATGGCACGAAATAAATCTTGTTTTTGTGGGTATATTTGATAATTTTTGTATTCCATTTCTAGTGTTTTTTCAAGCTGTTGGAAATAAGTTTTTTTAATTTCTTGTTCTAAAAAAGTGGCAAAAGTTGGGCTAGATTTCATAGGTCAAATTATAACAAACTAAAAAAATAATTTTTTTGATTTTTTAATAAAAGTGGTATAATTTCTTTGTTTATTTTGTTAAACCATCCCATACCAAAAAGGTTAAAATCTAAATAATATCAGTATTTAGTGCCTTTAGGATGATTATTCATAGGAGCATCTTATGTTTGCAATTATTAAAACCGGTGGTAAACAGCTTTTAGTTGAAAAGGATCAAACAATTTTTATTGAAAAAATTGATAAAAATGAAGGTGAAAACGTAATTTTCACAGATGTTCTTTTTATTAATGGAAAAATTGGAACTCCTTTTGTTGAAAATGCAACTGTTGTTGGCGTTGTCGAAAAGCAAGGCCGTGGTAAAAAAATTGTCGTTTACCGTCACAATCCAAAATCAACTCACAAACGTAAATTAGGGCACAGACAACCCTTTACCCGCGTAAAAATAACAGAATTGAAGGGATAATTTAGAAATGGCAAAGACCAAAGCTGGTGGTTCTACCAAGAATGGCCGTGATTCGATAGGTCGTAGACTCGGTCAAAAAATCGCTGATGGACAATTTGCGCTAACTGGTTCAATAATTTACCGTCAAAGGGGAACTAAAATTTACCCTGGATTAAATGTTGGAATTGGTGGCGATGATACTTTATTTGCACTTGCAGATGGAATTGTAAAATTTCATAAAACTAGAAAGCGCAAATATGCAACAGTTATTGTTAGCGATTAAAATTTAAAAAAGCTGACACTTTGGGTGTTAGCTTTTTTAAATTTTCAAATGCAACAAAAAGGAGAATTCTAATGTCAAGACACTTTATAAAAGACGAGTTTGATATGATTTATAAAATTAACAGTGAATTTGGATTAAAACAAACAATAAATTATATAAATGATATTTCGCCAGATACAAATTTTATAACCAGAAAACATCTAGATCTAAGAACCAAAAAAATTATTCGATGCTATAATAATGGTATGCAAGATCAATTATTAAATAAAAAGGGTGCCAACAAAAAGCCGGGCAGTCGCAAACCTAAAAAACAAATTGAACCTGATTGAAACGAATTTACAATAGAAGAATTAATAGAAATAGCTAAGAGATATTACGAAATAACTAAAGATAAATCAGAATAAGGAAAACTTAGCGAACCAAAAAAACTAAATATTCCCAGAATTTCTTAAATAAAGATTATCTAAAATATCATCAGTAATTTTTTCTTTTGGAAGATCGGTAATTTTTTTAGATATATGCTCGCATGTTTGTGGTGAGTTGCAACACTTAACCACCAATTTTCCATTTTTGGAATCTCATGTAAATTTATTTCTATCAAACTGAGTATGTGAGTTTTTATCTAAAGCTATTAAATTATGAGCTTCTGTGATTTTTTTAACAAAGCGTTGTACTTCATGACTGGCAAGTTTATAGCTTTCCATATTTACTAGTTTTACTATTTTATCTTTAATTCTTTCAACTGGGAAAATATGTGCCCTGTCTAAATAAATTTGTTTATTCAAATCAAGAATATTAATAGAATCTATCTTAATTTTTTGAATTTTTGTTCTTTCTTTTTCTACTAAAGAATTAATTTGATCTAATGATAAGTACTTTTTAATTTCTGCTAAAATTTTCTTGCCACTTTCTTTACTGGATTTTTTGCTAGTGAGTTTTACTAATGATTGATAAACTTTATGAAGTTTTGAATTTTTAGGAGCATCTTTAAATCTATCAAAATAATTTTCACCATCTTCGAATAAATCATCATCCTTATAAATACCATAATATTCATCATATTCATAATTATTATTTTTAAAATCAGAATAATATGTGAAAAAGAGTGCAAAATAACTGATATTTTTATCAAAATTTTCCTCATCATCTAAAATAATAGGAGCATTTTTAGGTATAAATAATTCTCCACCTGGGTTGGAACCATAGATAAATTTATATAAATTTTTAATTGTGGTTAAAAAATTTGGTTTTCGTAATAGTTTATTTAAGCGTTTAATTTCACCTTTATTTAAGATTTGTAAATCATCTTGATTATAAATTTTAGATTTATCTTTTCTATCTTTTTGAACAACTTTTTGCTTAAGACTATTAAAAAACTCTTCCCTTTTTTTATAATAGCAACAACTTGTTTTATTAATATCGTGTTGTTCATGTTTTTCTCTATGACTTTGAGTTACTAATTTAGACATGACACAACTATTAATTTGAATATAAAAATGATGAATTACTAAACTTTCAATATCATAAACAAAAAATATTTCCCCTTTAAATTGTGGTTTATTTTTGTTTTCTGATTTGCTTTTAATTTTTAATTTACTCCATCTCAAAGTTGCACTCATCTATTACTCCTTTTCTAAAAGCAAAACAATTTTTTCAAATAGTGCTTTTAGAACTTCGATAGATATTGAATTACCAGCTAAAAATATTATAGATTTTGGTGGAACTAAATTTGTTTTATAAATTTTATGAGCATCACGTGCTGTAAAACCCATATATTTAAAGGACTCATAAAAATTTATTTCTCTTATATAGTTTTCTTGAATCAAAAATTTAAGTCTAGAGTTAGCCCCTGATGCTGTAAGTGTTGGCCCGAAAAAGTCAGGATAATAAATATAGTTTTCAGAATTAAATTTAGTAAAATTAATAATTTCCCTTTTCTTAATACTTGAGTTTGTTATTCTAGGGGTTGTTAGTTGATATTTAAAAATTTTGCTAGCTAGATTTTCTTCATTTGGTAGATGAGTAAAATCTAAAATCTTCTTTAAATTATTGTTATGTTTTATTGGGGTTGGTCATTCAAATTTTTTATTAGTCAACCAAGAAACCATGAAAACTCTTTGTCTATTTTGAGATGAGCCAAAATCAGTAGAGTTTAAAATTTTTCATTTACTTTGGTAGCCTAAAGTTTTTAAAAAATTAATTCAATTATTAAATTCAGCACGAAATTTTTGACTAGCTAAATTTTTTACATTTTCCATCAACAAAACTTTAGGTAAATTATCTAAATTATTTTCTAAAATTCTTTTAATTTGCCAAAGTAGCCCGCTTCTTGTTGAAGGGTTAAGACCTTTTTGTAATCCTTGTGTCGATAAGTCTTGGCAAGGGAAAGAATAAGTAAAAATATCTATATTTTTAGGTATTTGATTAACTTGATTAATATCTGAATATCAAGGATAATAATTATTTTTATTATCCTTAGATAGAGAAGAGAGAGAGAGAGAGACGGATTATTGAGCATTTTTAAAAAATAAGGATAAATTTTACGCAATTTATCTTCCTTCATTTTTTGAAAATAATTTTTAGACACTAAATTTTTGCTATCTATTGAAAGCCTTAATGAAGAAAGTTGATCAATAATTACTTCTATTGGCGTTTTTGTATCTGCTGGTAAGACTTCATAATTAATAATTTGATAAGAAATAATAGCGTGAATATATCACTCAATAATTCCTAATGATTCAACTTCAAAATTTAGAGTTTTTCCTACCAATTTGAGCGCACGTAATTGTGATCCTAGACCAGCAAAAGCTTCAAAAATAGTTATTTTTTTCATAAATAACCTTTCTTCAAAAATTACTTTATATTATAACGCGTAATAAAAACTTAAAGTAAATTCAAAGACTATAGAAATCGTAAATTTTACAAAAAGTGTGTAAATTTATAGCAAATTTTTAAAAAAACCAGACCAAAATAAACCAAGACAAAAAAGTTAACAGTAAGGTGTTGGCTTTTTTTCCGAGTTTATTTTTTAATTTTGTTTATTTTTTAGAGCAAAAATCTAAAAAAAATTAGTTAGATCAGCCTAAATTTTTAACTCCTGAGTTTGACAGTTTGATGGCAAAAATTCACTTTTAGTGAATGTGAATTTGCAAAAAATACCCGTAAATGCTTGTTTTTTTTAGGCTAAAACCTTAATTTTTATAGTTTAGAAATTAACCTTTTGAAAAAAATGTTTGGCCTAAAATAAAATTATGTTATAATAAGACTCACTAAGAATAAATTAATAAATTTTGATATTGAATTAAGGGGAAATTAGTTATGTTTTTGTCATAAAAAAATTAGAAAATGCGAATTATCCATTATGTTTTTAAATATGATGGAATGCCTTAAATTTACCCGTTTAGAAATCTTTGAATTTATGGCTTTTGGTTATTGTTCTTTCAAAACTTCATATATTTTTTTAGGCTCACTGTAAATAAAAATGAGTTTTCTATTTGCATTGAGTTTAAATAGTAGTTGTATTTTTTCTTTCGTGATGGTCAGATTTAAAATTTAGTGTTTTTGCTTTGTAGTTATTATTCCTGAATTTGCCAAAAAAGTTAAAAAAGTGCCCAAAAAATCGGACACTTTTTTAAGATTGGCTCATCAAACTGGGGAGATCAGGAAAATGCAAAAAAATTACTTAGATCAGCCTAAATTTTTCACTAACTCTTTTTTGTAATCTTCAACACCAGGTTGATTAAATGGATTAACTCCGAGCAAATAAGCCGACATTGCGCATGCTTTTTCAAAAAACATTACTAAATGACCGAATGTTTTTGGCGAGCTATCTTCAACTTGAATTACAAAATTAGGGTTGTTTCCTTGCTCTGAATGCGCTAGTGTTGTTGCTAAAAATGCTTGATAATTAATTTCATTTACAGTTTTTCCTGAAAGTGTGTTAATTTTTGTTTCAAAAGTTGGCAACTTTTTAATTTCAATGTCAAATTTTGGTTTCTTTATATAAATAACAGTTTGAAAAAAATTTTTAGTTCCTGATTGAATAAATTGGCCAAGTGAATGCAAATCTGTAGTAAAAATTGCAGAAGCTGGAAAAATTCCTTTTAAATCTTTTCCTTCAGATTCACCAAAAAGTTGTTTTCACCACTCATTAAAATACATTAAAAATGGTTCATATGAAACTAAAATTTCAGTTTTATAGTCGTGATTTTTGTAAAGTAAAAAACGAGAAAGTGCGTATTTATAGGCTAAATTTTCTTCAACAAGCTCTTTTGAATAACTCTTGTGTGCTTGTTTTGCTCCTTCAATTACCTCAAAAACATCAATTCCAGCAAATATCATTGGAAAAAATCCAACAGATGAAAGAACGCTAAAACGGCCACCAATTGAGTCAATAACTTCAAATGTTTCAAAATTATTTGCTTTCGCTATTTCTAAAAGTTCGCCAGATTTAAAACCTGTTGTAACAAAAGTCCTATTTTTTGCTTCTTTTTCACCAACTTGATCAACTAAAAATTGGTATAAAATTTGAAATGTAACTGCTGGCTCAATTGTTGATCCAGATTTGGAAATAACATTAATTGCGAATTTTTTTGTCTTTAAATATTCAAGTTTCTGGGCTAAATCTGTTGATGACAGCGAATTTCCTAAAAAAATAACCTCAGGTTTATTATCAAAAGGGCCAAGACCACCTGTAAAATCAATAGCAGCTTTTGCTCCCAAATATGAACCACCAATTCCAATTACAACTAAAATATTAATAGAGTCTTCATGTAATTTTTGGATTTTTTGCTGCATTTTTTTGATTTCATCAAAATTAACAGCAGAACTAGGAAAATCATTTCACCCTAAAAAATTAATATCAGGACTAGATTTTGAATTAATTTTCTCGTGAATTTTAGCAACTTTTTGTTGAAATTCACTATAATTCAGGTTTATTTTTGACTTTATTTCTAAACTTAGACTCATAATTTATTTGCTCCTCGCATAATTTTTGTAGATTTTTAAATCCTGATTGAGTTTCTAAAAGATGTTCGGCTTCATTGTAGTAAATTACTCTACGGGTATCTAAAAGTGATGCTTTTTTGTTAAAATGAGAAATTGTCTCAATTTTTAAAATAAGTTGTTGGCCTATTTGGTAATAATTATCAATTTTTCGACCATTTGTTAGTTGTTTTGCATCTAAAAAAACAACACCATCATAGCCATCAGGCATTGAAACCCAAAAATATTTTTTATGTAGAGATTTGATTTTACATAGTACTTTGTCACCGATATCCATAATTTTACTCGCTTTTTGTTGTTTTTGTTTAATCAAATAAATTTACTTGTGTTATTTTAGAAATTTTACCAAAAACTGCCAGTTATATTATTTTTTTTAGTGTTATATTGTTTGTTTTTGTCCTGGTCTGAAAATCTTCAATTGACAAAAAAGGCCGTAAATTACGGGGTTGAATGATTTTTAGGGTGTTAATATCACCAATTCCATCAACTGAAATAAATTGTGGAATTAAGAATTATTTTTTTTCTGGGTTTGCCAGTTTGATGTCAAAAAATTAAGACAAAGGGTTGAATTTAACACATGAAATCAGCGATCATATTTAAAAATCGCTGTGGTGTTTCTAGTGATCAAAATATTTGAAATAGGCATGATTTCTACTTTGATATCTTAATAAATCACTAATAAAATTTGTAATTAACTTTTGACAAAAAAATTAAAAAAGCACAGAAAGGCCGATACTTTTTTAAAATTATCTCATCAAACTCGTAAACTGGGGAAGACTCAAAACAAAATAAATTAGTAGAAAAAATTGATAAAAGTGGTACAATCAAAATCATAGATAAAAACTAGTTATCTGAATTTTTTCTACTAATTTTAATAATTTTTACCCTTCAAAAAGTCAAAATGTCAGCGATGTTTTTGGGAAATAAAGAACCACAGGAATAATGACATAACCTAGAAAAAGAAATAAGAGTGGTAGTAATCAAACAGCAACATCTTCTCGAAAAAGTTCTTTATATAGATTCACATTTAATTGGTCTCAATAATGATATCCAGCAACTAATCAAAGTGGATATCATGTAAATATAAAATGCAATGCTGTAAAAATAAAATAAAATATTAAAAAATATTTTCATTTTTTTGGATTGATTTTTGATTCTGAATTATTAGAATTATCAGAATTATCAGAATTAAATAAAAACACTTCCAAAATTATATGAGCATAATATCTTGGTAGATAAGTATCTGTATATCATCCAGAATTATTTATTGACTTAATAATATTTTCAACAATTTGGTCATATTTATGTCAATCATTCATGTCAAAAAAACGTGAATAAAGTTTTCTTTGACACGCAAATTTATAATATCTATCATAATCAAAGTTAGTTAAAAAACCGAATTTATTTTCTGGATTTAGTCGACCTAATTTTTGTTTCACTTTTTTTATTAAATAAAAACGGAATATTTTTTGTAAAAAACTACAAACATATGAATAAGGGAAATAAAAAATTAAGTAAGTAATTATTTCAAACAAATGCAAAATAAAAAAATTGTTAAAAATTTTTGAATAAAAATGTCTTAAAAAATCTCCATTATGACTCAAACTTAACATTGAAACAATTGCAAAATAAGGAAATGGATAGCTTATTAAAAAAAACAAAATAAGCAAAAAATAGTGCTTTTTTTGCTTATAAGGATTAAACAGAAAAACTAAAAAGAAAAAAAGTCTAAAATACAAAACATTAGACAAAAACGGGATTATTGAAAATTTTTTTGGTATTTTAAGGTTTAGAAATTTTTCAACTCTTGATCAAAAGTTCATTTTTTTAATTAATTAACCTAAGGAAGCCATTGATTGGAAAAAATCTATTGCAGATAACACAATAACAATTTGGGGATTAACCCATTTTACCGAATTTAGAATAACCATCACTGCTTTTTGTCCTAATCTTAATTTTTTCCACATTTCTAAAATTTTGAGTGGTGTTGATACGATACTATAACGAGATAATGCTTTAGATGCTTCTTTAGTATAATAAATAGCGTCTGTTTCTTTAATAGCATCTCAATTTTTGTCATACACAAGAGAATTATAAGCATCTTTGTATAGAACTGAAAGGTATGTTGAGACACCGCCAGCAATAGTGCTAGCAAATGCTGATCCCAACATTCAAATAACTCCATAAGCCACTGCAAGACCGTAATTTATAGCAGCAAATGCGGCATTGAAAACGTGTTGCTCCCAAAGTTTATCCGCAAATTCTTTCATTTTTAAATTGGGAGTGCTCCTAGAAGAAAAGGATTGAGGGTTAACAAGTAAATCTTGATTTTGAATTTTGTTATTTTTTGAATTTTTTGAAGCAAATATTTTTTCAATATTATCGACGGTAACACCTTTTTTTAGTAATTTTTCTTTAGCTATTTTTTCCAAGTTTAAATTCGGGTTTTGTGAAACTTCATCGATAAAATCTTGAAAATCTTTTTCAAATTTTGAAAAATCCTTAATCCGCGCTTCAGTATTTTCGTTAGTAGAAGAAAAGGACTCGGCATTTTTTTGTTTTAAAGCTGAAATTACTTTCAGAGATTCGGATTTTAATGTTTTAGAGAAAGTTGTCTCAGATATATTTTTATCATTTTTGACAGTTTTTTGATTAATACTTAATATTTAATACTTAATATTAAAAAAGGTAAAGTGACAACTGTCGCAAAAGTTGTTATTCCAAAAATGATTTTAAATTTGGATAATTTAAGCATTTAAAGCCTCCTTAAATTTATCATTAGATATAAAATGTGGTTAATTATATTATACTATATTATATTAAAAAGCAATGATCAACTCGATGTTGCTAGGGTTAGATTTAAAATTTAGTGTTTTTGCTTTTATAGTTATTTCCCTGGGTTTGCCAATTTGATGGCAAAAATTAAGACAAAGGGTTGAATTTAACACATCAAATTAGCAAATGATATTTAAAAATCGCGGTGGAGTTTCTAGTGATCAAAATATTTGAAATAGGCATGATTTCTACTTTGATATCTTAATAAGTCACTAATAAAATTTGTAATTAACTTTTGACAAAAAAGTTAAAAAAGCACGGAAAACCTGAGACTTTTTTAAAATTATCTCATCAAACTGGGAAACTCGGGAAGACTAAAACAAAATAAATTAGTAGAAAAATTAACAAAAGTAGTACAATCAAAATCATAGATAAAAATTATTTGTCTGAATTTTTTTCTACTAATTTTAATAATTCTTATCCTTCGAAAAGTCAAAGTGTCAGCGCTGTTTTTGGGAAATAAAGAACCGCAGGAATAATGACATAACCTAGAAAAAGAAAAAATAATGGCAGTAATCAAACAGCAACATCTTCTTGAAAAAGTTCTTTATATAGATTCACATTTAATTGGTCTCAATAATAATATCCAGCAACTAATCAAAGTGGATATCATGTAAATATAAAATGCAATGCTGTAAAAATAAAATAAAATATTAAAAAATATTTTCATTTTTTTGGATTGATTTTTGATTCTGAATTATTAGAATTATCAGAATTAAATAAAAACACTTCCAAAATTATATGAGAATAATATCTTGGTAAATAACCTTGTGAATGTCATGAAACGTTATTTATTCACTTGATAATATTTTCGACAATTTGATCATATTGGTGTCAATTATTAATGTCAAAATAACGTGAATAAAGTTTTCTTTGACACGCAAATTTATAATATCTATCATAATCAAAGTTAGTTAAAAAACCGAATTTATTTTCTGGATTTAGTCGACCTAATTTTTGTTTCACTTTTTTTATTAAATAAAAACGGAATGTTTTTTGTAAAAAACTACAAACATATGAATAAGGGAAATAAAAAATTAAGTAAGTAATTATTTCAAACAAATGCAAAATAAAAAAATTGTTAAAAATGTTTAAATAAAAATGTCTTAAAAAATCTCCATTATGACTCAAACTTAACATTGAAACAATTGCGAGATAAGGAAATGGATAGGTTGTTAAAAAAAACAAAATAAGCAAAAAATAATGCTTTTTTCGCTTATAAGGATTAAACAGAAAAACTAAATAGACAAAAAGGCTAAAATACAAAATATTAGACAAAAACGGGATTATTGAAAATTTTTTTGGTATTTTAAGATTTAGAAATTTTTCAACTCTTGATCAAAAGTTCATTTTTTTAATTAACCTAAGGAAATAATTGATGGAAAATCCTATTAAATAACACAATAAAATTTGGAATTGTGTAAAGATTTGACTTTGCATAAAACTTTGCCACCGATATTCATAATTTTACTCGCTTTTTGTTGTTTTTACTTAATCAAATAAATTTACTTGTGTTGTTTTAGAAATTTTATCAAAAACTCCCAATTGTATTAATTTTTTTAGCGCAGTATTATTTGTATCTGTCCTGGTCTGGAAATCTTCAATTGACGAAAAAGGCCGTAAATTACGAGCTTGAATGATTTTTCGAGCGTTAATATCACCAATTCCATCAACTGAAATAAATGGTGGAATTAATGAATTATTTTCTTTATTAACAATTCAATTTTGGGCATCTGACATTAAAAGATTAACATTTTCAATTTCAAATCCTCGTAGTTTTAGTTCAAGACTGATTTCTAAAAAGGGAATTAAATCCTTTTCTTTTGGGGTTAAACCTTGGCCTGATCCGTTTTGATTTGTTTGCCTCTGTTGTAATGTCAGAATTTTAGCCTCAATTTTGTCTGCCGGTTGAATTAAAGTATCAATATCTTTAACATCAGGTCTGATTGAAAAATATGATGAATAAAATGCAAGTGGGTGATATAGTTTAAAATATGCGATTTTTCAAGCTTTCATTGCATAAGCAACAGCATGAGCTTTTGGAAACATATAGCCAATTTTTTGCAATGAGTCAATATACCAAGTTGGAACTTTTTTTTCGGTTAAAATATCAATTTCGCCTTGTGTAAGTCCTTTTCCTTTTCGAACTTTTTCCATAATATTAAAAGCGTCATGATGATCTAGTTTCATTCTTAAAAGATAAATCATAATATCATCACGACAGGAAATTACCTCATTAATTGCGTGGTTTTTTTTCGAAATTAGCACTTCAGCATTATTTTGCCAGACTCCGCCTCCGTGGGCAAGACCACAAACTGCGACAATATCAGCAAAAGATTTTACTTTTGCAACTTGAAGCATTCTTCTAACAAACGGAGTCCCAAATTCTGGAATTCCAATTGTTCCTGTCTGTTCACCAAGCATTTGACCTGGTTGTATTCCTAATTCTTTTGCAGTCGTAAAAAGTGATAAGATTTTATCGTCACTTTTTGGAATTTGATCCGATTTTACTCCAGTAATTTCCTCTAAATGAAGCAAAATTGTTGGATCATCATGTCCTAAAATATCTAGCTTCAAAAGGTTATCATGAAGCGCATTATAATCAAAATGCGTTGTTTTTCAGTCAGATTTTTCATTATTTGCCGGAAAATTAATAGGAGTAAAATCTTCTATTTCACGGTTTTGAGGGATAACTATAATTCCACCAGCATGTTTTCCTGATGTTCGTTTTACACCTTGGGCTTTTGTGGCCAGAAAATCAAGAAATGTATTTGTAAAATATGAAACTTCACGGTTTAGATCAAATTTTGAATCATACATTGCCTTAAATTCGCCAAGTTTTCTCCCTAGACCAAAAACAGTTTTTTCGGCATTTGTCAAAATAGTTCCAGCACGAAATGTTTTATCTTTTCCAAAAAGGTCACGAACAAAATCGTGCATTTTAAGTTGCGTCTCACCTGAAAAATTTAGATCAATGTCAGGAACTTTTTCGGCATTAAATCCTAAAAAAGTCTCAAAAGGGATGTTATGACCGTCTTTATCCATAAGTTCACCACAATTTTGACATTCTTTGTCAAGCAAATCATAACCTGATAAAAATTCTTGTGAGTCAAAAAATTCCACTTTAGAGCATTTTTGACACAAATAATGCGGTAAAAGTGGGTTTACATCTGTAATTCCGGTCAAATATGCAACAATAGAAGAACCTACCGACCCACGAGAATCAACAATTGCTCCTTGAGATTTGGCTTCATCGACTATTCGCTTTGAAATTCAATAAACAACGTGAAAACCGTGCTGAATGATTGGAATAAGTTCTTTTTCTATTCTAGTTTTGATTATTTCTGGCAATGGATTTCCGTATTTTTTATATGCATTTTTGTAAACAGTTTCTTTTAAATTAACTTCGGAATTATCAAATTCTGGCGGGTGAAGGCCGGGTTTAATAATTTCAATGCTATCTGAAATTGAATTAACAATTAAATTGGAGTTTTTTACCACAAATTCATCAACTAATTCAGGATTTTGTAAAAATTCAAACTGTTTTTTTAAATCATCAGTTGTAAAAAAATGCTTATCGGGAAAAATGTGACTGTTTTTAGGGTCTTTTCGTTCCTTTTCTTGGTGATCGAACAAATGATGGTTGACTCCGCCGACACCTTTTGCATAAATATAAAGTTCATGAAAAATTTTTTCACGAGACTGGCAATAACGAACATCACCAATTGCAACAGCTGGAATTTTTAATTTTTTTGCCAAATTCAACAGATTTTTTATCAAATCTTCGATCTGATTTTGTGTAAAAATTTCACGTTTTACTAAATGAACAAACGCAGTTGGAGGCGGAACTTCGATAAAATCGAATATTTTTTCAAATTTTTGAACACTATCAGGCCCAAAATAAAGTAAATTCTGGATTAAAAGCGAATCGATTCCTCCTGAACCTACCAATAAATCAGGGTCTTTTTCAATTTTGTCATAAAAAATTAGCGGACGGGAAATTAAATTTTCTGTATTTGCTAGCGACACTAATTTATAAAGTTTTTTTAGGCCGATTTGATTTTTGGCTAATATTGTCAACTGTTTTGGAAAAACTTTTTCTGGACGAATATCAAAAATTGAGTCTTTTACTGATGAAAGTTGCTCTAAATCTTGAATATTTTGATTTTGTAATGTATTAAGAAAATTTCTTCAGACATTGGATAAAATTTGCGCATCATAATCTGCCCGGTGAGCTACCTCATCATCATAATAAATTTCAAATCTTTTTGCCACATTTTTAAGACTATGACTTTTTTCTGAAGGATTCAAAAAACGACTTACTTCGAGCGTATCAATAATTGGATTTTCCACTGATTTTTGTGCATGTTTTTTAAAAAATTGATTTAAAAAATTAAAGTCAAAATTTGCATTATGGGCCACTAGAACCGAATTTTTAATAATTTTTTCTATTTTCTCAACAGCAACGACCGGCAAAATCGCAAATTCATCAATCATTTCCTGGGTAATTCCAGTAATTTTTGTAATTAAATGTGGTATTTTTTGTGATGGTTTAATAAAAAACTGATGTTTTTCAATTTCAATTCCATCTTGAAAAACAAGCGCACCAAACTCAATAATTTCATTATAATATGAAGAAAGTCCCGTTGTTTCTAAGTCAAAAATGACAAATCTAGCTGAATTTAGTGACTGATTTTTACCGTTAAAATTTAAAACTTTTTCAATTTTTGATGGATATGTTGAAAAAGTTGAGCCGTAAATAGGCTTAATATTTGTCGATTTAATAGCAGCATAAAACTCAGGGAAAGCTTGGACCGAATCTAAATCAGCTATTCCAATTGCCGAATATCCATTTTTTAATGCATGACGAACATATGCACTTGCACTTGCGATTCCGTCCATAGTTGATTTTCAAGTTCTAGCGGCAATTTCGACTCTTTTTTCACTAGCGCTATCAATATTTTGCTCAGGAAAAAAGTCAGATGTTTCTATTTTAGTAATGTCACGCAAAGTTAGATCAATATTTGACTTATATCGCGAAGTTGTGTCCTTGATTTCAGCGAGAATTTTTACTAAATCGCCAACTTTTAGGTCAACATTTTGATTTGCTCGCAAAAATTTATCAACAACAACTGCTTCTGTGTATTCATAGTCATTTACATAAATTTTTAAAATTTGACCACCGTTTTTTGATTTTATTGTTGAAATTTTATAAATTTCGCCGTGGAATTCGACATTAGAATTCTTATGTGAGCGAATGAATTTTAAATTAATAAGCTCAAAATTACTATGTTTTTTAGAGGTTTTTTTCTTGCGAACAGAAGTTTGAGGTGGTGAAGTGTCCAAAACACTTTCTATAGGTATATTTAATTCTTTTTGAGGTGGTAATTGCCTGTTTTCAAGTATAAAAACTAGATCTAAATGAATTAAGCCAATTTTTTTTATTATTTTCAGCAATTTATTTTCGTACTCTTTAAAAGAATTAAAGCTTTCTGGATCTGAAAAGAAAATTTTAAATTTAGCTGGACCGGCTATTACGATTTCTTTATCTGTAAAAAAATTCTTAGATTTTGAAATCTTTTCCATTAAACCATTTAGATACTCTAATAATTCATGTTCATGAAAATAATTCTGTTCAATTTCATAATCAAAATTAATTTTACAACTTGAAATTGAGGATTTTTTATTAATTGTCGAAATTAACTTAATAAATGAATATAAGTCAAAAAATTTTGGTAGGGTAGTTTTTTTAAATATTGCCGAAAATTCATTTGAGCTATTATCTTGGTTTGAATTTTCTTTTTGAATTATTCGAACATCATCTCAATCTGGCGGTATTTGCCAATTAACTCACTCACAAAATTTTTTGAACCTTACATTCATAGCCATCCTCATTCTTTTTTAAAAAAAAGAAAAAATTAAATTATTAGAATAATTGTAAAAAATGATAAAAAAACAAAGCTAATAGAGTCAAGACGGTCAAAAATTCCACCATGGCCCTTAATAATTTGTGAAAAATCCTTTATATTCAAATATCTTTTTATAACAGAAAAAAATATGTCACCAAAAATAGCTATAATTGGTAGAAAAATTATTGCCAAAATTTTAAACAGTAGTCAATTATTCAAACTAATTCCGAAATTTAGATGTAAAAAAATTAATAAAGTAAAAATTAAGGAAAAAATGAAGGAAAAAATGAATCCTTCCATTGATTTTTTGGGAGAAAAATCAAATTTTCAAGCAAATATTTTTCTTCCAAAAATTGAACCAAAAATATAGCCAAAAATGTCGGAAATTACGGCAATTAAAGCCAAAGAAATAACTAAAAACACATTAAATGTGTTTAATATTCACAAAAATTTAAAAAATAATGTAACTATAAAAATAATTATAAATTTAAGTAAAATATCAGAGAAAAAACGAGAATTAGTTTTTTGTTTAGAATCCATAAATCTAATAACTATTAAAAAAGGTAAGGTAAAAAAAATATGATAATCTAAAACTTGTTCTCTTGCAAAAAATTCTACTGAACTTCAACTAAACTCGACGTCTTTAGAAAAATAGATTTGATTTAAATTAAAATTTGAAGGTAATAAAAATAGTAAAAAACCTAATGATGCAGATATTGCAGCAAAAATTTTTTTGGATTGAAAGTGAAAAAAAATTTCGTATAAACTATAAAATAAAACAAATGCTAAAACACCAAAGGAAATTATTCGTCCCCAAAAATGTCAATAATAACCTACAAATAAAATTGGAGCAATTATTGCGATAATAAAAACTGAGGATAAAAAGCGATATAAAAATTCCTTAGATGCAAAATTTGGGAAAAATGCCCGCATTTTTTAAAGAGTTTGAATTTCTTTTACTTTTTTTTCGTAAATTTCATCAATTTTTTCTATTTGTGAATTGATTATTTTTTGAACCTGGTTGAGATAGTCTTTTTCTTGATCCTCGGAAAGCTCTTCTTTTTTTATTAATTTATTAACATCTTGACGAATTAGACGTATTTTAACTTTAGCTTCTTCGTGAATTTTTTTTAATAAATGAACGCTTTCCTGGCGTTTTTGCTGTGTTGGCTCAGGAAAAATTATACGGACTTGGTTAGCTTCTTTTTGAACTTGAGCATCAATTTTTGATGCAACTATTGCGGTTGCAATTTCTTTTACAAGTGACATTTCATACGGTCTTACTAAAAGTTGTAAGGGTACAGGGGTTGAAATTGATGCAATTTCATTAATTGGGGTTAGCGTCCCGTAAAAACTAACTTTAATATGGGAAATTAATTGGGGATTTGGTGCGCCAACACTTACTTTTTGGAAACTTTTCTCCAAATAGGAATAAACATCTTGCGCTTTTTGTTCTAGAATTTCTTTATAAAAATTGAATTCAATTTCAGATTTCATTTTAATAAACCTCCGTATGTTTGATTTGACCTTTTATTAATTTTACAATACTGTTTTCTTCTTTAATGTCGAAAATTAATAATCTAATCTTGTTATCGCGCGCCATCGAAAAGGCTGTTGAATCCATTACTTTTAGATTTTTTTCAATAACTTGATCATAAGTAATTTTATCATATCTAATCGCATTTGGATTAATTTTAGGGTCAGAATCAAAAACCCCGTTTACATTATTTTTTCCAACTAGAATTAAATTTGCATCCATTTCAGAGGCAAAAAGGGTAGCGGCGCTGTCTGTTGTAAAAAATGGACGACCAGTTCCACCGACAAGAATTAAAACATGACCGTCTGAGAGATATTTAATAGCTTTTTCTCGAACAAAATACTCACAAATTCGAGGATCCAAACTCATTGAAGACAAAACACGAGTTTTGATTTGCAAATCACGAAAAACTGAATCAAGGGCCAGTCCATTCATTACAGTCCCAAGCATGCCAATATAATCGGCAGTATTTCGATTTATTCCGTTTTTTGCAGCGGAAGTTCCACGCCAAAAATTTCCACCGCCAATCACAATTAAAATTTTATAACCTAATTTTTGAATTTCTTTAAGTTGATGGCCAATTCGACCGACAAGTTCATAATCAATTGCGAGTGATTTTTGTTTGTTAGCTAGACTTTCACCCGAAAGTTTAATTAGAATAGTTGACTTCATGTTATCTCAAAAAATTTTATTTAATTATACTTTATTTTAATCGATTATTTACAAAAAAGGAAAAATTTAGGAAAAAAGTGTTGATTTTACTTTTTTTAGGCAAAAAGAAGCCTGATTATTTAATTATGTGTGAAGAAAAAGAAGAAGGTGGTCATAATGAAAATTAAGGGAATTTTTAAGCGACTTATTTTGCCAAGTTTAACAATATTAAGTCCTTTTTTGCTTTTTAGCCAAAAATCTGGTGATTTTCACCAGTATCAAAACTCAAGTTTTGATTTTAAAGAACTTGCTTCAAACTTAAATTTTGATGCAAATTTAAATAAAGTAAATAGAAATGTCAAGGTTGGAGTTTTTATTGAAGAAAACGGGGACGAAAATAACAATGATTTTAACAACTTGCAAGCAATTTTTCAGTTTTTTGCCCCTAATTCAAATTTAATTATTTACCGTTTTAAAACAGGTGAGCAATGAAATAAAGGCCTTTCACATTTTGAAACTGTTGGGGTCGAGATGGTTTTGCACTTGTATAAGGAAAAAAGAACTTTTTTAAATGAATATTTTTCAAATGGGAGAGACTTATTAAAATTAGGAGATTTTCTTGATTATTGAAGTGGTAAAACTGGAATAATAAATTTTTTTGACGGAAGCAGAACTCTAGGCGATGAAATTAACAGTAATTTCAGCTTTTTTGCAAAACAAGACGACAGATTCAAGAAAGATTCGCGACTTTTTAATTATGTCAAAAATTTTGGCAACAGTTCTGGAATGGTAAAATCAAACCACTTTGTACTTCCAGAATTAAAATTTAACTATCAGTTAAATTTTCGTGATTCAAACATAAAATTTTACTCAGCTTTCCTACTTTCGGCTATTTTTAGCGCACTTTCATCAAGTTTTGACTCTTATGAGAGTTTAAAAGAAAGGAATCTAAAAATAATTTCAGCCTTATCATTAACGGCTCAACCCTCAGAAAATAGCAATTTAGGATTTAATGGTGCCCATTCAAGCGAAGGTTTTGGATTTATAAATTACAAAGATGCCTATTTTACTCTGGAACAAGAAAATTATTTATACAATAATTATGATGGAAATGAGTATGTAAGCGAGCCTTTTGAGCTTTTAAAAGGTCAAAAATTTTCAGCTCTTGTTTTTAATGATAGATTTTCTGAAAAAGAAGTGGTGGGAGAATACTTATCGGGATTTAGCGGTTTTTTTTATAATTTTGGTAAAACAGTCCGTGATGGAGTGAGTAATTTGCTTTATGGTCAACCAAATTATAAAACAAATGATTTTGATATTTCAATCGAAATTTACCGTGGAAGTTGACAAAAAATTATTGAGGCAAACTCAGATATAAGCCCGTTTGACAAAATTAGCTTTAAAGCTTTTGAAGACGCCCAATACCGAATTAGAGTTTCTAATGTAAATTTTCAACCTGATAAGCCAAGAAAATACTTTCTGACATGAAAAAGATACCCTGCAGAATTTCGTTCTAATGTTTATAGTTAAAAACAAATTTTGTATTAAAATATACTTTTAATTATGAAATTTTTTATTGACAGTGTAAGTAAAGACCTAGTTTTAGCAATTTTTGACAAAAATTTCGACCTTGTCGATTCTAATATAGTCGAAATTAAAAATAAAGCTGATTTGCTCCCTGAATTAGTTCGTAATATTTTGTCAAAAAATAATCTAAAAATTACAGATTTTAGTGATTTTTACATTAATTTAGGGCCAGGAACATTTACAGGATGTAGGGTTGGACTGACATTTTTTAGAACTCTTGCCCAATTAGGCAATATAAATCTCTGAACTTGCTCAACTTTTAACCTTTTATCTTTTGAAAAAAAGGAAAAAAAGCAATATTTTATTAGTTACAGTAAAAATTCACAGTTTAGTGCCTTTGCTAATGACGGACAATTAGTCTCTGAAATTTCAGATATTAAGTCTAAAAATGGGCCAGATGATCAAGTTGATTACCAGTTAATTTTAAATAATTTTGCAAAAGCCCAAAAATTATTTAAAAAAGAGGAAAACATAGTTAATGTTTTCCCTTTGTATAACAATTAGTTTAAAAAATTAATTAAATGGTGACTTAAGAGAACTTAATTCAGGAAGGTTTTCAAAATTTTCGTTAGCTTTTATAACGTTATCTTTAAAAGCTGATGTTCCAATTGTAACTGGTTTTGCACTTTTGTTGAATTTTACGGTTTCAATTTTGTTAGATTCAAAAGCGCTAGTGAAAATCTCGATTAATTTAGTATTTTGACTAAAATCAAGATTTTTAATTTTATTATCAAAAAAAGCGCCAGTTTGAATAATCTCTAAATTCTTTGAGTTAGAAAAATCGACCTGTTCTAGGTTATTTTTAGCAAAAGCTTGCTTACCGATTGAAACTAAAGATGAAGGTAAAACTAATTTTGTAATGTTATTTCCTTGAAAAGCAAAATCGCCAATTTTCTTCAGATTGGTAACCTTTGAAAAATCAAGTTCCTGAATTTTTTCTTTATCAGTCAAATTTGCACTATCAGCATAAAATGCATAATCTTCAATTTCAGTTAGTGTTTCTGGAAAAATTATTTTTGACAAAAAATAAAAATTTACCTTTGTTTCCTGAGGTTTTTGCGCATTTTCGCCATTATTTTGATTAGTTTGATTCTGATTTTGAAGAGTGGTTTTTTGATAAATCCGTGATTTTAGACTAAAAAATGCAGATTTGTCAATTTTTGTTAGTCCAGAATCTGATAAGTCAAGCACAAAAGAATTTGTTGACTCATCAATTTTTACATATTTTGAATCAGTTTTATCTATCGAAGCAAGAAGTTGTTCTGCCTGAGATGGACTTTGGCCGCATGCAGAAAGTGCAATCACTGGTGATAAAAGCGCTAATGTTTTTAATATTTTTTTAAACTTGAACATAAGGTAAATTTTACAATAATATTTAGTAAAAATATTAAATTAGAAACTTTTATTGATAAAAGTACTAATTTTTTGTCTTTAAATTATAGTAAGTGCGAATTTGAGAAGCAAGTCTTTCGTCCAAGGGCATTAAAAAAGTGTAATTTATCTGATATCTACCCTCGTCAGTGTTATTTTCGGTTGGCATATTACCATAAAAAGTTTGCTCAGGTTGTTGAGAAAGGTACATATTTAAAGCTCGAAGCGATCTGTTTGATGAAGTTTCAGATTTAATATTGTTGTAATTTAAGTTTTTCTCATCATCAATAATTTCATCATTAAGGTCAACAAAAACTGAGCGGTCTTCGCCCTCAAGAGTTTCGCGAACAGTTTCAACTGCATCATTAAAGTAGAATTTCTTAAAGAATTTAAAGGATTTTTTAAATGTTGGGGTGTAATTTATATAGTCAAAATTTGCTAAAAAAGGAATAGATTCATAGTCAAAATAAAAACCTTTTCCCTTTTTAGGTTCAAATTTTTCTGTCTCGCTATTTTGGACAAAAGCAAAATCAACCTCGACTTTTGCTTTTTGGACAATTTCTTCTAAGTCAAAATCTTCACCTTTATAAATTCCTTCATAAAGTGAATTATAAACCTTGTCGGTCAATTCAGGCGAAGTGTCTTTTAAAATAATTCAGCCATCAAGCAAAGTTAAATTATTTTTTGGGCGGATAATTGCAATTGTATTTTCTTCCTCAAGTTCTTCATAATTATCTTTAGAATAATGGGCATCAAGAGAATCGCCATTATACAAAAAGCCAACATCTTGATTCAAAGAAGGATCGATTACCGAATTGGCTAAGTCAAGACCTGAAGTTTTAAAAACATTGTGTCGCAAATTAAAATAGTCAAAACCAGAAATTTCACCGATATAGTCAATAAAACCATCAACAAATGATTTATAGTTATTTTCAGTTAATATTTGACCATATTGATTAGTTTTTTCGGCCCCGATTAGCAAATTATCTCGCATAGCTTCAGTTCATTCAAAAAAACTGTAGCCATTTTTTCGCAAAGTTTTACCAATTCCGCTAAGACTTTGGTCTTCAAATTTAAGGCCTTTTTCTTGAATTTGCTCTTTTTGCTCAGCGGTTCATTTGTCCTGAAATTTACGGAGATTTTTTCTTTTACCATCAACATCATAATCGCCAATTGTGTAGGCAATCACTTTGTCTTGGG
Source organism: Mesomycoplasma ovipneumoniae (assembly GCF_038095975.1). NCBI lineage: Bacteria > Bacillati > Mycoplasmatota > Mycoplasmoidales > Metamycoplasmataceae > Mesomycoplasma > Mesomycoplasma ovipneumoniae. The sequence continues at coordinate 985,331 of NZ_CP146003.1, forward strand.
TGTAATAAGGTATGAAAAACTCTCAAAAACGGTCCTGAATTCCATCATTATCAGTGTCAAGATTTTTTCGGGGATCATAGGCATCTTTCATAAATTGGTCATATTTATCAACATGCTCAACAATTTCAGGGCGAAATATTTCTTCAAAAGCGGCCCTTTTTTTATTGATAAATTCTTGCTTTTGGGCCAAAGAAAAACTGGCATAATTTTGCGGTTTTTGAAAAACCTTAGTTAGCTCTCAATTTGGAAAAAGCTTTGAATAGTCTATTTTTTGTAAAAGACCTTTTTGAGCCAAACGTGCAATTTGAAAATCTGAACCAACCCCAGCAATTGTGCGATTGTCTTCAATTGCTTTTGTAAATTCGCTAACATCACCAAATTCGCGATAATTAAAATCTTTGTTAATTACATCGCGACCAAAATCAGAAATGTAAGCTTCATAATTATAGACAACCGGTTTAAAAGGGAAGCTTGATTTTGAAAAAGATGCAATAAAAACAACACTAACTACCGAAAGTGCGAGTGCTATTTTGGCAAAAAAATTGACTAAATTCTTTTTCATGTTTTTTCCTTTTTATTTTTATAATAAAGTCAAATTAAATTAGAAATCACGGAAATAAAGAGCATAATTGTTCCCAACATTAGCGCTCAAGTTTTAAAAGTTCCTTGATACAAAAGCGTTCCAACTGTTTGGGTGTTTGATGTAATTTTTGTGATTATAAAATCATCAAAAGAAAGAAAAGCAACAACAGGAAAAACCGAAATTATCGCTGGCGACATGTGTTTTAAATAAACCAAAAATCATGCCTTCATTTTTGAGTACCCTAAATCTTGGGCTGCTTCATATAAACTCAGCGAAAATTTTTCACTTCTTGGATACATTATCAAAATTCCGTAAGGTAAAGTCATGACAATGTGGGAAATAATTGCCCGATACAAACCTTCATAAGCCGCTGAAAGTGAACCAAAAATGAAGCCTAAAATAATTGCAAGCGAAACTGCAGTGATAGCATCAGGATTAATTAAAGGAATATTTGAGGTGACATTTACATAAATTTTTACAGATTTATTTTTTTGTCTTCAGAGGGCAAAAACTGTTAAAAGCGAAAGGAAAACAACGGTTACTGCAGCAAAAAATGCAATAATTAATGAGTTAATTAACGCTGAAGCAAAAGTATCTTTTGCAAATTCGTCAAATGCTTGCAGACTAAATTTGTTTCATGTTGAAGAGACAAAACCTTTTTTTGACGGACTGTTAAATGAAAAAATAGAGCCAAAAATTATTGGAATATAAAAAATAATTATCAAAAATCAAACGTAAGTTTTTTTCAAAATCTCATGTTTTTGAAAAAAATCAATAATTTTAGTCATATTTAAATCCTTTAAGTTTCATGATAACAATCGGTGTAAAATGAATTAGTGTATAAATTCCAATAAAAACTAAAAGTGTGACTAAAACAAGTGATGAAACTCGAGCTAGATCAAAAGGGTTTGTTGTGTTTGCGGAATTATTAATTAAATTTCCAATTAGTTGATTTTGTGATCCGTTTGGTAGCAATTTATCTGAGACAACTATTGAAGTTGCTGCCATTAAAAAAACAATCGCAAATCCAGAGCTAATTGCCCGAAAACTATAAGGAAGAACCACTTTAATCAAAACTCAAAATTTTGAATACCCTAAATCTGTGCCAGCTTCAATTAAGTTTTTAGGCATGTCTCTAAAAATTGTATAAAGCGGAATTACCATGAAAGGAAAATTGAGAAAAATTAGACCAAGAATCATAAAAGAGTTATTATTTAGCGATCCTTCGTCAAACATTGCCAAAAATAAAGCTCGTAATGAGAAGACTTTTGCAATCGTAAAAATAATTAAAGGTGTAATTATTAATGATAAAGAATAAATTTTAAAAATACGTGATTTTGAATTTGCGACAATAAAAGCATACGGAAATGCTAAAATTAAGCAAATAAAAGCGCTAATTAGTCCAACAAAAATTGAACGGGCAATAATTTGCCAAGTTGTTTGTTCTTTTACTAAAAGATGGTTGTCAAATGGACTGCCGTTTGTCGAAAGTGGACTTACAGATTTAACAAAAAGTAAAATAAGTGGAATAACTATTAAAATTAGGGCAAATACAAAATAAGGGAGAACAAGACTGATGCGTGGATTTAAATTTTTTTTGAAATTTTGTCAAAATTTATCAAAAAAGCTAAGAGTTTCCACTTTCAATCTCCATTAAGTGAATTGCATCATCATCTCATTTTAGATAAACTTGCGTATTAAGATCGTAAAAATCGTTAGTTTCAACGTAAATAATTTTAGAACCAACTTGAATATCTAGTCAATAATATGACCCTTTATAAATATTTTGAACCACTTTACCCTTAAAATATCCAGAATTTAGGTCAATATCGATGTCTTCAGGACGAATAAGTGCATCCAGTTTTTGCCCATAATTAAATTCTGTGTGAATTGTGTAGAGCTCAGTACCCAGAATTTCAACCTTATTTTTTCCAATAAATTTTGCTTCAAAAAAATTTGAATCACCGATGAAATTAGCAACTCATTTATTGGCAGGATAGTCATAAATTTTCTTTGGCACGTCATATTGAGCGATTTTTCCGTTACGAATTACAGCGATTTTATCTGATAATTGAAGGGCTTCATCTTGATCATGAGTTACAAAAATGAAAGTTAGACCTAATTTTTGCTGAATTTTTTTGAGAAAAACTTGCATTTTTTGTCTAATTTTTGCATCTAAAGCTGATAAAGGTTCATCTAATAAAACTATTTCAGGTTCAATAACAAGCGATCTAGCCAGTGCGACTCGCTGTTTCATTCCACCAGATAACTCTGAAATTGCACGGTTTTCGTTGCCACTTAGACCAACAAGGTCGATAATATCTTTAATTTCGGTATCAATTTCCGTTTTTGTTATTTTACGAGTAAGGTATTTTTTTTCAAAAGTTACAGATTTATAAAAAACATAATTTTCCCAGTTAGAATATTTAAAATCTGAATCATCAAGTTTTTCCTGTAATTTTTTACGGGTTTTGCTGTCTAAATTAGGATTTTCAAGCTGTTTTTCTAGGTTTGCTTGCAAATTATTAAGTTCTGCAATTTTTTTGTCCTGTTTTGCTTGCCATTTTTGCTTTAATTCTTCAAATTTTTTCCAAATTGACTGTGGAATTTCAGAGTCACTTTTCTTAATTCTTTTTAATTTTAGGCCAAATTCAATATTTCCTCTAACTGACAAATGTGGAAAAAGTGCATAATCTTGAAAAATAGTCGCTGTATCTCGTTTATGGGCTGGAACGTCTTTAATATCAACCCCGTTAAATTTAATTTCGCCTCGGGTTGTTCATTCAAAACCACCAATTAGGCGTAAAATTGTAGTTTTTCCAGATCCAGATGGACCTAAAAGAGTGACAAAATCACCTTTTTTGATGTCCAAATTTATTTGATTTAAAACTTTCTTATCACCAAATTCCTTATCAACATCAACAAGCGAGATTATTGTTTCACTTTTGTGAAATTTTTGCATTTTATAATTCCCTCTTGAGTAGATAAAATTAAAAACAATATCTAATTTAAATAAAAAAATGTAATTTTATTCTAAAAAAAATATGAAAACTTCATCTTTGAAGAAAAAAATCTTCTCTAATGAAGAGTGGTGGGGAATTTATCGAAAATATCTTCTGATGCAGATTCATGGAAAAAAGCAGCATCATCAAAGAGAGATGCCGCAAACATGTAATATTTTAGTAAATATAAATAGTATTTTCCAAAATCCATGATTATTTGAAAATTATACTATATTTTTAACTTTTCAAAAAAATTTAGCAAAATAAAATTTTATGCTGTTGTTCCAGGAACTTTTAAAGCACTTTTTCCTAAAATTTTCCTATTTTGACTCTTTATAGATTTAATTTTTTGCAAAACTGTTGTAACATCACCAATTTTTGCGATTTTAGCAAAAATAAAATTTTATGCTGTTGTCCCAAGAACTTTTAAAGGACTTTTTCCTAAAATTTTCCAATTTTAGTTCTTTATAGACTCCATTTTTTGCAAAACTGTTGTAACATCACCAATTTTTCCGATTATTGTTATCTCATCATTTTGATGAATTATTGTCTCTGCAGCTGGCAAAATTGTTTCTTTATTTCTTTTGATTAAAACAACATTGACATTATACTGACGTAAATTAGCGTTTTTTATGCTTTTATTAATATAGTTTGGCGATTTTACATTAACGCTTCCAGCAAATATTCCATTTGCTATTTCTTTAAGATTATCTGCATAATTCAGGAAATTTTTATCAACACTTAAAAGCGCCATTTTAATTCCCGCTTCTTCTTCAGGACTAATAATTCAGTCAACACCGATCTGTTTTAAAACACGAGCATGTCTTTTATTAACAGCGCGTGCGGCTATTTTTAAGTTGTTGAAAAAATTAATTTCAGTCTGTAATTCTAATAAAGTTGCAATAATTTCAATATTATCTGAAGTAGCAACGATTATTGTGTCTATATCTTCAAGTCCAACTTCATTACGAATTGCATTTATGTCGCTAGCGTCCATTATAATTGGTTCAACAGTCGCAAATTCGCGAATAAATTTTAAATTTTCAGCTCTTTTATCGATCACAATAATATTGTGCCCTGATTCTGCTAGTTGGGTTATTGCTGCTCTACCTAGTCGTCCGGCACCAATTATACAAATATTTGCTCGTTTCATTTGCTTAAATTTTATCTAAAAAACAATAAATTAGTTCAAAAATCAGAAAATTTTTGAAGGTGTGCAAGCACAAATGTTTTATAGGCTAGTTTTTCTGTGTATTTTTAAATTTTCTTGTTTTTGCTTGGTTTTTTTGAAAAAAAATGTATAATTTAATAATTTAGCTTTTTTGTTTGTTTTATATAAGTAAATTAACTGACTAATTTTTTAGTTTAGTCAACCATTAAAACGAGGAATAATGAACTTGAAAATTAATATCAAAAATTTTCTGCGGTCCATTTTTTCTCTTAAAAAGATACACATTATTTTTACTTTTTACACGTTAGTTATTCTTCTTGGGGCCGGAATTCTAACAGGATCGTTTTCACACACTGAAAATTCAGAAAAAATTAATTTTTTTTCGGCTCTTTTTACATCAGTTTCTGCATTTAGTGATACTGGACTTAGTTTGGTTGACACTGGAACAAGTTTTAATGTTTTTGGCCAAGCTATTATTGCGATTTTGATTTCTATGGGAGGAATTGGAATTTTTGCAATAAAATTCTACATTTTTAACCATTTATTCGGAAAAAAACTAAGCATTTTGTCCCGTGAAATTTTAAAAATCGAAAGAGGTTCAAGCAAATTAAGCGAACTAAAAGGTGTCATCAAGGTTTCTATCAATTTTTTTATGATTCTTGTTTTAGTTAGTAGTCTTACTCTTAGTCTTTATTTTTATTTTTATGATGCTGATCCACAAAAGTTTTCATTTCAAAAATCGCCTTATAAAAATATATCTTTATCACTAAGATTTGCTGTTTTTCATAGCATTTCTGCAATTAATAATGCTGGTTTTGATATAATCGGGCCAAATAGTTTTGAACCTTATTATCACGCTTATTTTTTGCAAATTATGATAATAATTCTGACAATAATAGGAGGAATTGGCTACCCGGTAATTTATGATTTTTTTAGCTTTTTCAAACTTAAACTTTCTAAACAGAAAATAAAAAGATTTAGATTTTCTTTATTTACTAAAGTTTCAATTTTGAGCTATTTTGTCATTGCGCTAATTGGTTTTATTCTTTTAATTACTTTTGAAGCTAGTTCAAATTCTCCTTCTACTTTTTGAAACCAAAAGCAAAATGGCGCCTGATTTGATAAATCATTTGCATTATTATTTCATAATTTTATGACTCGTTCAACCGGTTTTTTTACATTTGACTTAAAACAACTAACTCAACCAAGCACATTTTTAACAAGTTTATTAATGTTTATTGGATCTGCGCCTTCTTCTACAGGTGGTGGAATTCGCGTTACAACTTTTTGAATTTTTATCGCGGTGGTTCTATCTAAACTTAGGGGAACTAGTGACGTTAATATATTTAAGCGAAAAATCACAACTGACAAAATTGTTTCAGCTGCGACTGTGTTTTTTATATCTTTTATTTTAGTAATAGCGGTAGTTTTTCTCTCGAGTTTTTCGCTAGATAGTATTTCAAACCAGGAAAAAACTAGTGAATATAGAATTTACCATTTAATTTTTGAGGTTATGTCGGCCTTTGGAACTTCGGGTCTGTCGACCGGCTTAATCCGAGATTTATCTGTTGTTTCACAAATTGGATTTATGATTATTATGCTAATTGGTCAGCTCGGAATTACTTCATTTATTTACGTTTGACAAGGTGATAATATCGGCAAACAAAATAAAACATACATAACTGAAGATATTTTAATCGGATAATTTTTTACTTAAAGTGTTTAATTTGAAATTTATTCTTTTTTAGATCAATTTTTTTGCTATAATTTAAGAAAAATATAAATAAAAGAGGGGTGGAAAATGATTTATGACAAATTAGAAAATTTTAGCAAATATAGTTGTTTAAATGAAAATTTTGCAAAATTAGCAAAATATCTAAAAGAAACAGACCTAGCAAAATTACCACTAGGCAAAACTGTAATTGATGAAGACAGAATTTTTGTTATACATGTTGATTTTGAAAGTTTCGATGATACAAACGCTCTCTATGAATATCACAAACGATACGCAGATGTTCATGTAGTACTTGACGAAAAAGAACAATATTTCTTTGATTTTTCAGAGAAATTAGTCAATAAAGTAACTGATTATTCTGAAGAAAATGATGTAGCTCTTTATAAAAAAGATTCGACCCGAAATTTAATTAGACCGTTAAAAGGCGAATTTTTAATTTTTCTACCTGGCGATGCTCATCTGCCAAAATATACCGGACAAATTGGCGTAGTTAGAAAAATAATTTTTAAAGTTGAATATTAGTCTTATTAAGTTTAAATTTTTTTATTAAGTCTAGAAATTAAAAATTCATTTTTTAAATATAAATAACATATTTTTATGGTATAATTTTTGGTACCGTTTTTTAAAGGGCTGAAATAAACTATTATATATAAATATAGGAAAAAAATGGCAAATATAAAATCCAAAATTAAATCAATCACCAAAATGCAAAAAGCAAGAGCAAGAAATAATGCAATTAAATCTCGTGTAAAAACAGCAATCAAAAAGGCTAAACTAGCTGTTACAGCTCACGCAGAAAATCAAGATGAATTAGTTGCAAAAGCTCATAAAGAAATTGCAAAGGCAAAATCAAAAGGTGTTTTCCACAAAGGAAAAGCATCACGAAAAATTTCTAGACTTCATTTGTTTGTTAATAAACATCAAAAAACAACAGTTTAATCTCTTTCCTGTTTTAATAATAAATTTTTGAAAATTTTTCGAAGCTCAAAAATAAAAAAACCCCTTAAATAAAGGGTTTTTTTATTTTATAGGTTAATTTTAATTACAAATTGTCGAAGCGAATTTTAATAGAAGGACCCATTGAAGCTGAAACAGTTAAATTTTTAAAATAATTTCCTTTAACTGAATTTGGTTTCAATTTACGGATTAATTGTAAAAGGGTTTTAGCATTTTGAACTAAATGATCGACTTCCATGTTGGTTTTTCCAATTAATGAGTGAATAATTCCATATTTATCAGCACGATAATTTGCTTTACCTTTTTTAATTTCAGCCACAGCTTTTTCTGGTGTTGGGGTAACTGTACCTGTTTTTGGGTTAGGCATAAGTCCTTTTGGTCCTAATTTTTTCCCGTATCTTCCTAAAACTGGCATTAATTTAGGCTCAACAACAATAACATCAAAGTCAAAATTATCAATTTTTAAATTTTGCTCAAGTTCGGCTGTTGAATAAATTAAATCAGCGCCTGCTTCCTTAGCTTTAGTTGCTACCTCTGAAGAGTCAGTCGCAACAAGCACACGTACAGATTTCCCGGTTCCATAAGGTAAAACAACTGAACCTCTTAATTGTTGGTCAGCTTTTCGAGTGTCCAAATTAAGTCGAATAGCTAAATCAACAGAGCCAGAAAACTTAGTATATGATGTTTTTTTAACCAATTCCATCGCTTCTTCAAGTGAATAATAATGATTTTTATCAACTAATTCACGAGACTGAGCTAATTTACGTGAAATTTTTTTCATTATTTAACTCCTTGTAAAAATTCTTCGATGCCTTCAACTTCAACACCCATTTGTTTGGCGGTTCCATAAACTGTAAGAATTGCTTTTTCAATATTATCAGTATTTAAATCTGGTAATTTATATTCTGCAATTTCTTTAAGTTGTGCAAGGGTAATTTTAGCTACTTTTTCAGCTTTAGATTTTTTAGATCCAGATTCGATTTTTGCAGCTTGTTTAATTTTGTAAGAAGTTGGGCTTGTATATAACTGAAATTCAAAGCTTTTATCTTTAAAAACAGTAATTTTTACAGGAACTGGTTCGCTTCCACGATTTTTTGTTTCATCGTTAAATTTTCTTGTAAATTCAGGCATTACAATACCAAGACCTGCAAGAGCTGGTCCGGGTTTTGCTTGGCCGGCATTGAATTGCAATTTTGCAACTCTAACTACATTTTTTTTTACCATTTCGAGCATCCTTTTATTTTTTAGTTCTCTTAGTGGTTAACGGTTTTAAACCTTCCACAAAAATTATTTAAAATTATACCACAAAAAAATAAAATTATCCTACAAAAAATTATTTAACAGATAATTTTTTGGACTAAAAAAACCACAACGTGTGGCTTTTATTTCTTTAAATTAGTGTTCTGTGACAAAAAGATGTAATATTTTTATAAATAAAACAACAATTTCGTCAACTTTGACCACTGAAGACCATCAATTTAAAATTTTAATTTTAACTCAATTTAAGATGTTCCTCGATCTCATTGTTTCTAACCTCCGTAAATTTTTACCATTCTATTTTACCATAAAACGGTTAAAAATCCAAAAATCAGTAAAATTTGCATATTTTTAAAAATGGTGATGTTGTGTAATAGCAAATTTATTTTATGATAAAAAAGATTTTAGAAGTCTAAACAAAATAAACAAAAAATTAAAAAAATCTGCATTGAAATAAAAAAACAGCGAAAATTCGCTGTTTTTTGCACTAATAAGCCGCGTTCTGTATTAGTCAACCATTTATCTAGGTCTTTTAGACCTTCCAATTTAAGTTCGTTTCCCAAATTGGATTCCCCTACCAAAATTTAGGTTTCTAGCTCATGGAGTTTACCGCGTTTCACTTTATTTGTTAGTAGGATTTTTTAGGAGTGAACAATGATTATGAAAAATTTAGATTAACAAATAAACTCGTCTCTGTGGCACTTGTCGTCTAGGCTTGGATTTTTTAGATCCAACATGAACACTACTACCATCACAGGCAGTGCTAGCGCGGACTTTCCTCAAGTATTTTTAAATTAAAAACTTAAAAATACCAGCGGTTGACTTGTGCAAAATTAAATTATACCATACTTTAAAAATACTTGGTATAAAAATTCAAAATTATTTACGTATATTTAAAGCTTCGATTGTCTCTTTGTAAGTTTCAAAACTTTTTTGTTTTAAATAAGAAAGTAATTTTTTACGTTTATTAACCTTTGCAATAAAACCTCGCATTGAGTGTTTGTCCTTTTTATTTTTTTCAAAATGGACTTTTAATTTTTCAATGTCCTCAGTTAATATTGCAATTTGAACGGCTGTATCGCCGGTGTTTTTAGCGTTTTTTCCAAACTTTAAAATTAATTCTTGTTTTTTCGCTTTTGAAATCATTTTAATTCCTTTAAAAAAATAAATAAATACAAATTTAAACCTAGCAATAATTCGCGAAACTATTAAAACCAAGCATAAATTTAACTAATAAATCAGGCAAATTATTCATCTAAATCGATATCACCGCATCCGCAATGAGTATCGTCATCTAATATGCCAGAATTTAGTGAATTTGTTGGGCATGCATCAGAAAATTTTACCATTTTATAAAATTGTTCAGGATCTAATGATGCACCACCAACAAGTATACCATCAATAAGTTCTGAATTTAAAAAATCTGCATAATTTTGTGAGTTAACAGAACCTCCGTAAATAACTCTAACATTTTTGCCAAATTCTTCTTTAATTAAGGACGAAATTTCATTTGCAATTGAAGCAGATGCTGTTTTGCCAGTTCCAATTGCTCAAATTGGTTCATAAGCTATTATCGCTTTTTCGAAATTTAGCACGTGTTTTACGGCATTTATTTGTGAAATTATAACTTTTTTAGTTAATTTATTTTCATATTGGTCTAATGTTTCCCCGACACAAAACACGGGGGTTATGTCGTATTTTTGTGCTTGTGAAATTTTTTGAGCTAAAACTTCATCAGTTTCATTAAAAAACATTCTTCGCTCAGAATGACCAATTATTATGTAACTAACGTCTAAATCCTTTAACATTTTAGCGCTAATTTCGCCTGTGTAAGCTCCAGATTCGAACTGGCTAACATTTTGAGCAGCTATTTTTAATGTTTTAACCTGAGATTTAGAAATTTCATTTAATAAAGTAAAAGGAGGGGCAATCGCAAACTCCATTGTTTTAGCAACTTTTTCTGGATTTTTGTTAAAAAGCGCATCAAATTCAAAAAGGAAATCATAAAATTCCTTTCTGATTTGGTTCATTTTTCAATTCCCGATAACAATTTTTTTCATGATATAAGTAAAAATTATAACATAAATTAGTCAAAATAATAGTGTTATTTTTTAAGTATGTAATTTAAATAAAAAAATTTTGGCACTTATTTGCCACGAGTGACAAAAATATGTTATAATTATTTTTACATTAATGTAAAAAAGTAAAAATAAGGAAGAAAAAAATGGAAATTAAACTTGAAAATCTTGAAAAATATGCAAGAAATTTAACTAAATTAGCAAAAGAAAACAAAATCGAGCCTGTAATTGGGCGAGATTCTGAAATTAGAAGAATTATAAAAATTTTGTCAAGAAAGACAAAAAATAATCCTGTTCTAGTTGGCGATCCCGGCGTTGGAAAAACAGCAATTGTTGAAGGAATGGCACTAAAAATAATTGCAGGGCAAGTTCCAGATAACTTAAAAAATAAGCAAATTTTTGAACTTGACCTTACAAGTATTCTCGCTGGTGCCTCATATAAAGGTGAATTTGAGCGAAGAATTAAGGCAATTTTAACTGAAATTGAACAAAGATCTGATGAACTTATTATTTTTATTGACGAAATCCACTTATTAATCGGAACAGGTTCCTCCGGATCTGATTCAATGGATTTTGCTAATATTTTAAAACCAATAATGGCTCGAGGTGGGATTAAATTAATTGGCGCAACAACAAATTCTGAATATCGACTTTATATCGAAAAAGATGGAGCGCTCGAGCGAAGAATGCAAAAAGTTGAGGTTTCAGAGCCTTTGGTTGTTGATACCATCAATATTTTGCGCGGAATTAAGGAACGATTTGAAAATTTTCACCAGGTAAAAATTCTTGACTCAGCTTTAATTTTTGCTGCAAAAATGGCAAACAGATATATTTTTGACCGTTTTTTGCCCGATAAAGCCATTGACTTGGTTGACGAAGCGGCCGCTTCTTTAAAAGTGGAAATTAATTACCAACCAGAAAAACTAGAAAAGGCAAAGCGCGAATTAATCAATTTGAAAATGATGGAAATTAATTCGACAAATTCGAACAATCAAGACCTCAAAAAACAAATAGCTGAGGTTGAAAATCAGGTTGACCAAATGCAAAAAGAATGAAACGACTCGCGAAATTTAGCTTCAAAAATTGCAAATTTGTCAACAAAAGTTGAAGAATTAAAACACAAGCAAAACACACTAATGGACCAGGGCGATTATCAAGGCGCTTCGCAAATAAAGTATGTAAAAATTCCTAAAATTATGGAAGAATTGGAAAAATTAAAGGAAAAACAGACTGAATTTTCAAACGTTCTTGATGAAAATCATATTGCAAAAGTTGTCTCAAATTGAACCAAAATTCCAATTGGCAAACTTTTAGAGTCCGAAAGTCAAAAATATATTAATTTAGAGGAAAATCTCAAAAAAGTCATTAAAGGACAAAATCAAGCTTTAAAATCAGTTTCAGAAGCAATTTTAAGATTTAAGGCAAAAATTAATGACGAACAAAGACCAATTGCATCCTTTTTATTTGTAGGACCTACTGGTGTTGGAAAAACTGAAGTTGCCCGTGCACTTGCTCAAAATTTATTTGACAATAAAAATCAAATTATTAGACTTGATATGTCAGAATATATGGAAAAACATAGTATTTCTAAGCTAATTGGGGCTCCTCCAGGTTATATTGGCTTTGAACAAGGTGGGATTTTAACTAACAAAATTAGACAAAATCCATATTCAATTGTTCTGGTTGATGAAATTGAAAAGGCTCATCCTGAAGTTATTAATATTTTTTTACAAATTCTTGATAACGGTGAGCTTCTTGATAGCAAATCTATAAAGGTAAATTTCCGCAACACAATTATTATTTTAACTTCAAATATTGGCGCTAACAAAATTCTTGAAGGCAAAAAAATTGGCGAATCTAACATCAAAAATGAACTATTAGTATATTTAAAACCTGAATTTATCAATAGAATTGACGAAATTATTGTCTTTAACCCTTTAAATCACGAGGTAATTTCTGAAATTATCCACTTAGAACTTGATACTTTCAAAAAAAGATTAATAGAAAATAATTTTGAGATAAATTTTAATGATTCTGTTATTGACTGAATTATTCAATCTGGTTATGATAAAAATTTTGGCGCTCGTCCTATCAAAAGATTTATCAAAAAAAATATAGAAAGTTTTATTGCTCAAAAAATAGTTACAAAGGAAATAACAGAAAATTCAAAATATAGATTGTTTTATAAACAAAATAATCTATATTTGGAAAAAGAAAAATAGTTCCGAGTTTCCCTGTTTGATGAGATAATCTTAAAAAGTGTCCGGTTTTTGGGCACTTTTTTAGCTTTTTTGGCAAACTCAGAAAAAATAACTATCAAAGCAAAAACGCTAAATTTTAAATCTAACACTCACGAAACAAAAATCTACTTATAATAAAATAAAACAAACTAAAAAAGCTAAAATTTTGACTTAGAAGACAAAATATTAAATATTTAAACTACTTTTTTAGTTTAAAACACTGACAAAAATCATAAAAAAATACAACTGCTATTTAAACTCAATGCAAATAGAAAACTCATTTTTATTTACATTGAGCCTAAAAAAATATATGAAGTTTTGAAAGAGCCATAATTAAAAGCCTTAAATTTATAGATTTCTAAACGGTTAAATTTAAGGCATACCATCATATTTAAAAATATGACAAAAAATTCGCGTTTTGTGATTTTTTTAGACAAAAAACATAACTATTTCCCCCTTAATTCAATATCAAAATTTATTAATTTATTCTTAGTGATGGTTATTATAACATAATTTTATTTTAGATCAAACATTTTTTTTTTTTTTTGCAAAAAGTTAATTTTAAAATAATAAAAACTAAGACTTTAGGTAAAAAAACACGGATTTATCGGTATTTTTGCGTATTTATATCCGCTAAAAAGTGAATTTTTGCCATCAAACTGGAAAACTCAAAAATAACAAAAAATTCCAAATATAGATTGTTTTAAAAATAAAATAATCTATATTTGGAAAAAGAAAAATAGTTTTATTTTAATGCTGTTGCAAAGGCTTTTTCAAAATCTTCTTTTTTGGAAAATTGGTTATTAAATTGTATAAAATATCTAAACAAAACCTCTGATTTATCGGAGTTTTTGTTGTTTTCTTCATCTCCAAAATGAAGGGTTAAAGTTTTTGTTGGGGTTGCTGCGGTGGCTGAAGAAGCGGCTGTTGAAGTTGTTGTTGTTGTTGTTGTTGTGGAAGCAGATGTTGTTGTGGGTGCTGGGACTGTTGAAGTTGGAGTTGTTGGGGATGATGAGGTTGTTGAAGAACCTGAATCTGAAGAAGTAACTGAAGTCGTTGAATAAGTATTCTGAGTAGATCAAAAGTTTTTTTCTAATTCAATTTGGGGTTGATCTTTTGATTTAGGAGTTGCAATTTTTACAATTATCTTTTGAGAATTTTGAGTTTGAGCGCCTGAATTTGAAGATGAATTCTCATTGAGAGAATTGTAAGAAAGAACAAAATTAGTAAATTGTCCTTCATCAACAGGCAAAATACCAATAATTTTTTGATTTTGAGTTGCATTTGCGCTAGTTGATTCAATTTCTGCTTTTTTTGAAACACCTATTAGCCAAACTGGTGTATTATCAGGGATTGAGTCTGAATTTGTTATATTTGAGTTTGTTAAATCACTTTTTTTAGATAGTTTTTTAACTCAAATTAAATTTGGTTCTTGATTTGTTTGTTGATCAGAAGTTGTGTTTTCTTGCGTAATAAATTTAAGGACAATTTTATATTTTTCAGGTTCTAAGTTATTTTGGACTGAGAATGAATAAAAAAATGGAGTATTTTCTTCAAAAGCTACAGTTCTTTGAGTATTTTCATCACTTTTATAAAGCAATTTTAAATAATTGTCGTTTAGACTTGGATATAAAATTCCTGAATTTCTGACAAGTTTAACTTTTTTATCACGGCTTTTTGAAGAGTCAAGGCCAAGCGAAACTTGAGGATTTGTGATTGATTTTAGACCTTTAATTTCTGTGTGAAACAAATTATTTTCATCAGATTCATTAACATTATATCCGCCAGATCCGTCAATAAAAAAATTTGCTTGATTTTCTTTGGCTAATAATAATTGAGGATTTGTTGGTGACAAGCCGCTTATTTTTATATCTTTTTGGCCTAAAATTTTATTAAATCTGTCATAAATACTAATTGTTATTGTTAATTGACCAGTAGAGCTTTCAAAAAATAAATTATATTTAACACCGTAAGAAAAAATTTGCTTAGAGTTAATTATGTCATTCATTTTAGCAAAAATTTTTGATAAAACTTCTTCAGGTTTCTCATTTTCATCAGTTTTTTTTCAAGTCGGAAATGTTAATGAATCTTTAAAAAAGTCTTTAAATCACGTCACAATTGCTCTTTGACTAGTCAAACTATCATAAGTTGGACTGCTTTCTAAATTAACAATTTCCAAGCCTTTACTTGTGTTTCTATTTTCTTGAAAAGAATAAAAACTAGCATTAATTGACCTTAAATTATTAATAACTTCAGCACCATCTAAATAATTAAATTTTTGCCTTACAATATAAAGATCATTATCCTTAATCACCGAATCCAAATATCTTTGGGCTAAGTTTTTAAAAGGTTTTAAGGTGTAAATAAAATTAAATTTACGGTAATTTTCTTGAGTTTGTGAGTCATTTAAATTTTCTTGACTTGAATTTTCAGAATTATTTGAGCCAGCATCTTGAAATAAAGATACCTGATTTTGAAGGGTTTTTTGCTCTTGGACAGGTGAGTTTTGTTGTAAATTTGATACACTTATATTCTCAGGAGTTAACTGATTTTGAGCTAGATTTCCAATTTGTTTAGCCTTAAAATCGATTTGAACCATAAGTTCAACTTCGCCAATTCGGTCCATTTGAATATTTGTTCCAAACAGTCTTACATTAAAATTTGGCAAGGAATTTGTGAATAAATTTTGTAATTTTGATATGTCAAAGAGATTGCTGTGATCAGTTTGGGACACCAAAAAAGTAGATAAAGATACATTTTGTGCAACAATTTCTTGAATTTTTTCGTCTTTTAAGATGATAAGTTCGTCATCAGTTTTAATTAAATTATTAAGATAATTAGTAACTTGTGCATAATCTAGTAAATTTGAAACTTTTAAATCAAATGTGCGAATTTTATTTTTATTTGAGTCAAAAATCCCAAAGGAAATTCACAAATTACCGGTTGAGTCATCAATATTTTTAAAAACTATGCTGCCAGATAAGTCTGTTTCAAAATCAAAATGGGTGCCCTCAGGAAGATTTACTAAATTATCATTTGAGTCTAAAAATAAAAAAGAACCAAATTTTTCAAGGGTTTTTTTAGCATCTTTTGTATTTTTATACTCAGAATTTAGCACTTGAACAAGTGAAAGTGCGTTTCATTTTTGGTTTATTTGTGCTGTTTGCAAAATAAAAGCGGACTTTTGTTGGTCAATATTAAAATTTATAAATGGAATGTCACCTTTTCCATTAAAGCCACGAATTGAATGAACTTTTGAATAAGTTTTATTTGTAAATTGATCATGCGCCGAAAAAACAACGTTAATTAAGTTATTATTAACAACTTTTGTAACTAGTTCGTCATTTTCAACGTCAGATTTATTAATAGGATTAATGTTAAGTTTTAAAAAAGGATATTTTGAACTAAAATTGGTAAGGTTAAAAATTGTGGTAAGATGAAAATTAGACGCTGAATCACGAGATAAATCGAGAATTTGTTCGGCTGAATATTTGGAAAAATCCTCGTCAATTTGCATTTGATCGACAATTTTTCCAAATTCTTCATTTGAAAGTTGAATCCCTCTTTGATTAACTTCAGTTTTTTCTAAATTTCGCTGATCCACAACATCAAAATATTTTGACTCAACCTGTGAATAAGTTAAATAAGAAAAACCTAAAATTGCACCAATTGCAATAGGCCAAGTCGCCATAATCATTAAAGATCTGGTGTGTGAAACTTTTTTTACTTTTCTTACTATTTTAGTTTTTTTCATTTTTTCCTAATTTCGACTTAGCTGTCTTTTTGGTCTAATTACTGTAAAAATAAGCGGATATTTTGCTTCATTTTCTTGCGGTACAAAGGGTTCTAGATTATTTTTAAGTTGGGGCTGCGTACTCTGAGTTGCAGATTGTTGAGGTTGTTGAGGTTGAGCTGGTTGTTGAGGTTGAGGAGTTGGAGTTGGCGGTGAAGTTGGAGCCGGTGGGGTTTGCGCTGGTGGGGTTGGAACTGACGGCGAATCTTGAGGGGCAGAAGGATTTTGCGCTGAATTATCAGGATTATTTTGCTCATTACCCACAGTGTTTGGGATGAAAATTTGAGATTTTTCAGTAGAATCTAGTTTTTTTACAGCAAATCTAATTTTCAAATTCCCAAATTTATCTTTGAAAACACTATTTTGTTTATATACAAGACCATTTCCATTTAATAAAGGATAAATTTGGACAAAAGTAGAAAAACCAAAAAGTTTTTTCATACTTTCTAACGTTTGTTTAAAATCTTTATCTTGACTATTAAACTCAGAATTTAAAACCTCTTCAGCACTTTTAGAAAATGTATGTGCAGTTGCAAAATTAGACTCATCAAGCTCTAGTTTTAAAAGATTTTGTGGAAAATTTAAGACAACATTGGACAAGATTTCAATGTCACTTTGAGGATTTTGATCTGCAAAAACATCTAATTTTAGTGAATTAATTGGGGTTCTAAAAACAATTTTATTATTTGTAGCAGAAGTGAAAATATAATAATAACCTAATGTAAAAATCTCTTTTTTAAGGGTATTATCATTTTCAGAAGTCTCCTGATCGGCGACCTGAACTGGTGTTGGAGTTAAATTTTGGCTCTCAGAATCGATTTGTTCTGAGTTTTGATTGGCTAGAAAAACAATTTTATAAGAAAGATTTTCGCCAAGTGTTTCAAACTGCTTAACTAAATTATTATTTTTATAAGTTTCTATAAATAATTCAGAGAATGTTTGAGCATTTAATTCCGCTTGTGACTCTCCATTTTTTGCACTTAAGGCCTCAATTTTAGAAATTAAGTCGCTAAATTCCGAAATTAAATATTGATTTTGAAGATTTGAAACAATTTTCTCATTAATAGTCTTAGTTTGTGGGGTTAAATTAGTGTCAGGGGCTTGATTTTCTACCTTTGGTTGTTGGTTTTCTTGGTTTCCAGGTTGCTGAGAACCTTGAGAATCTGTGTTGCTTTCAGTATTTGCAGCTTCTGTTTCCTGAAATTGAGTTGCTTGTGCGGCAACAGTTTCATTTTTTGGGGTTGAATCAAGACTTTGAGTTTCAGAACTTTGCTCTTTTTCATCAAAAGTATCAGATTTTATTTCTGCAAGGGAATTAAAAAGAATTCTAAGATATTTTTGAGCTTCTTCTTTAGGTAAGGTCAAAATATTTTTTACAAAATATATAAATTCTTGATTATTTTCAAAAAAAGCACGAGTATTTGTGTTATTTTCTAGCGTTTCTGGAGTTAAAGTTCTCTTAGAAAACTCAGAAATAGTTGGAAAATCATACTTAAAAGTTCAAGAATTTAAAATTTGAGTTTCAGGAAAATTAAGATTAAATTTTGAAGAATTTATTAAAATATTATAAATTTCTTCGTGTGCATTTGAATCAATTAATCTTTGAATTTCATCTTTTGAAACATAGTCAAAAGATGAAAAGGTTTCATCTTTTTTATTTTTATCAATAAGATAATCTAAATTAACAACTGGAATTTGGCTAAAATTTTTAGGGTCAAATGTAGAAACATTTTGGGATTCAGAATTTTTGAAATTTCTTAAAACAAGTTCTGAAGATTTAGTTAATTTTTCCGAACCATCATCATTAAGGGGATAAAAAATTTCAAACGGTATACGAACTAGCGATGATTGCTCGTCTGAATCAAGTTGAATTTTTTCAACTATAATGTTAAAGCCAAATTTTTGCTTGATTTTTGGATCTAAGTCATCATAATCGGTAAAATCAAGTTGTAAATCTGAATTAATAAAAGAATTAAGGGCTATTTTTGCTTCTTCAGGTGTTTTTAATATGCTTGTATTTTCTTTATATTTAAGAAAGTTATAAACTCAAGATATTGATTTTTGTGAAATATCAACTTTGTTCTCTTGATTTTCGTTTGAAAATTGATCAACTTTTAGATCTGTTAGTTTTGGAATTTGTATAAAAAGTTTAGGATCAACAAAAGCAGACTTATTTTTAGCTGAATCAAAAAGTAAAAAAGTAAAATTTTTAGTAATGTTTGTATTAAAATTTTTTGGGAAAATTTGTTTGGCTTCCTCTGTGAAGCTAATTTTACCTTGTATTTCTAAAAAATCTGAGTGCAATTGTGAAGGTTGAACTCAAGTGTTTTTATTATTTTTTATAATTTCTATTTTGTAAGGAAAAATTAACTTATTTTCGTGTTTAATAGCAAAGTTTTTATTAGTTAAAATTGACTCAAAGTCAAAGTCAAAAAAATCATGAACTTTTTTGATAAAACTTTCTGCACTTTGCTCAGAATTTGCTTCTGCTAAAAAGTCGCTTGCGAGCCAAATTTTAGGAGAGATTTTATTTTGCTCGCCTCTAGAAAATGGTCTAATATTTTGAAGATTTATTTGGAGAGCTTGGTAAAAATTTTCCAGAAAAAAAGTTGAATTAGGACTTATAGAAATTTTGTCAGTTCTTATGTCAGATTTTATAATTCTCGAGTGATTATGAGTTTTGAGCAAAAATTCAACATTAAATTGTTGATTGGCATCATCTGGTTTTACATCTACAAACTCAAGTCAAATTCCGTTTGGTAACTTATATGGTTGCAATCTTTTATTTTCAAGACTAAAAAGATCGAAAAAATCACCTTGATCTGTTGAGTCTTGAATTTTTTTTCACTCGTCTTTTAGTGAGGCATAAGTTGAAAAAGGAGAAACTTTTTGAGCATTAAAACTAAGAGCATTAATTTTAGTTATTGTTCTATTTAAATCTTCAACAGTTGTTTGATAAGAATTTTTTTTAATTAAGCCAAAACCATAAGAAATACCGACTGAAATTCCTAAAACACCAAGAAATGATGCGGATAAAGTAAGGCCTAGTAAAATTTTTGATTTTTTTGTTAAAAATTTTGTTTTGGAAAATTTCTTAACTATTTTCACTATATAGGAACCTTTTTTTACTTAATTCGATTAGTTAAAATTTTACCAACAATTGCACCATCATTTGCGGCAGTAACAATTTGTCTAATTTCTTTTGTAACAACATCACCAACAGCATAAACGCCAGGAATTTTTGACTGTCCGTATTTGTCAACAGAAATAAAATTAAATTTATCAAGAATTTCTTTATGGTTTTTTTGCAAAAAACTAGTAGCAGGCAAAAACCCAATGTATGGGAAAAGTGACTTAATTTCAAGTGTTTTTTGCTCACCGTTGTGATCAATAATTGCTGATTCAAGCGCACCGTCACCTTGAAGTTCTAAAACTCTAGCGTTAAATAAAATTTCAACATTTTTGTTTTTTTTAAGTTCTTCTATTAAAAGTGGCTCGGCAATAAATTTGTCATCACGAACTAAAACATAAACTTTTGAAGCTATTGAAGCTAAAAAACTTGACTCCTCAACAGCAGAATTTCCTCCTCCAATAACAATTGAAGGTTGGTTGGCATAAAAAGGACCATCGCAAACAACACAATAAGAAACACCTTTACCTTCGAAATCAAGGTAATTTTTAATATCTAACGGTTTTCTTTCGACCATTCCAGAAGCTACAACAACGGATTTTGCTGTGAAAGTTTTGCCGTCTTTACAAATAACTTTATGGTCAAAAGGTGAGTTAGACTCAATATAATCAACATCACAATAACGGTGTTTTGTTCCGAATTTTAGTGAGTGTTTATACATTCTTAGCGCTAAAGATGCACCATCAATAAACTCATCTCCAGGTCAATTTTCAATTTTAGATTGTGAAACAAGTTTCCCACCCGGGGCTCCTTTTTCCAAAATTAGAACTTTTAAATTACCACGAGAAGCATAAAGAGCAGTTGTTAGACCAGCCGGCCCTGCTCCGATTATTATAACATCATAATTTTCCATGACTAGACCCCTTAAGAATAAAATTTTAATGATTATAAATAATTATATAATATTAAATTATAAAAAACATTAAAAACTAATGTTTTTCGTTGTAAAATTTCAATTTTGCCTAAGCCTCTAAGATTTTTGGTTCTGATTTTGCAGGCTCAGAAAGGTTACGATTTCATCTAATTCAAGGCAAACCAATATAGCGTCTGTTTTCTTTTGTGTATCTTTCAGAAAATGCTAATTTTAACTTTTTATTTTCAATTTTTACGTAGTAATTTGTGAAAAATTGAAAGCGGATGAACAGCAAAATTCCCAGAATTATCATCAAAATTGCGATTATAAAATAATAAACATATGATTCTTGCCGTAAAAATTCCATAGAAGCCCGAACAATTCCGTAATATAAAATATATAGCGCCCCTGTTGAACCTGGTTTGAGTCATGAAAAAAGATTTAAAACTCATACAATTACCAAGTAACCAAATAGCGAGGTTAGTGATTCATAGAAAAATAATGGAACACGAAGTTGACCATTTGGTGCATGTTTATCGGCAATAAACATATTTTTTCGAATAAAATCACCTAATCAATTTACGGTTTTACCTTCAGGATCAAGGAATCCATAGACTTCGTGATTTGTAAAATTTCCTCATCTTCCTAAAAATTGGCCAATTAAAACCGCTGGCAAGATAAAAGAAAAGCCTTTTCGTCAGTCAAAACTAGCCCGTTTTCGATAAGCATAAATTAAATTTGCAACAGTTGGAAAAATAACACCTCATTGAATTGAAAGTCCACCTTGGCGAATATTTCATCACTGTTGTAATGATGTTAAATCCCCTACCACTAAACGCTCAAGAATATATCCAAAACGAGCTCCAACAATAGAAATAGGAATTGTGATAAAAATCAGCGCGGCTAAATGATCAAATTTATAACCTTCGCGTTTTCAGAAAAAATAAATTGTGATAATTGACGCAACCATACCCAGAACGACTGTGAGGGCATAAATTGGAATTCAATCCTGAATTAACCAAAAAGCCTCACCTTCTTTAAAAGGGCGTTCATTTATTAGGTCAGCGGGAATTTTTGTAAGGTCATTCATTGTTATTCCTATTTTATTTTGTCTTATAAATTATACCACTTTTTTTATTTTTAAAAAATAAATAAAAAATACACAATTAAATGTGCATTTCTTGGATGTGTAAATAAAAATTAATTTTTAAGTTTTTAGCAAAATTATGAAAGGTTTTGAAGATGTTTTTCTAATTGTTCAAAATTAATTTGATCGTGAACATCAGAATTAGGTTCAACAACTAAAACTTTTCCATCAGAGTCAACAATAATATAACCACGATTTAATAAAAATACATCATCAATTAAAAATCCAGTAGCTAATCCAAAACTACGCAAACGATAGTCAGAATATATCTCCATATTTTCGGATAAATTTGCATTTTTTCACTGAGCAATCGCAGAAGGAAGATCTAGTGAAACTGAAATAAATCTAAATTGTGAATATTTCCTTGATAAATCACGGATGGATGTTGTTTGTTCATCACAAATTTTGGTGTTAATTGACGGAAAAATTGAGATTAGCGTTGTTTTTCCAAAATTTTTAAAGTCAACAACATCAAAATTTATATCACTAACGGTAAATTCTAGTTTTTCTCCTGGTTGTATTAACGATGAAACTAAATTATATGCTTTGTTCTTGAATTTTGTTTGCATCTTGTCACCTTTCGTATTTTAAAAATAATTTTTTTGGCGGGGGTTAAAGGATTCGAACCTTCACTGATGGGTTTGGAGTCCATGGTACTGCCATTATACTAAACCCCCTTTTCCACAAACTAATTAAATTATACCCTAAAAAGTTATAAATAAAAACTAAATGCTAAATAAAAAATGTTTATGTTTACAGGAAAATTAATATCCTAACTGGCTAAATTTTTTAGCTAAATTAATAAAAAAATTCAGGCAAGTACTTTTTTGTCTATGGCTTTGATTCTATCGGTTTTATAAATTTTTTCTTCTAATTTACTGATGGAAAAATTTTTTATTGTTTTTTAACTTGTACTTAATATTATAAGATACAATAATGTTAAATTATAAAAATAATGGATATTAATTAAATTAACATGAACCAAAAATTCTACATGCGCTATTTGGAACTGTTTAATAGAAAATTTCTCCATATTATTGTCTTACCTTTTATTTTTTATCTAACAATAGTAATTATATTTATAATTTCATTTAGTAAAATTGAATTTATAAATACCAACGGCGGATTATTTCTCGTAAGACTAGCTTCCTATTTGATTTTTATTTCGCTAACAATTATTATCTTCAGAAATTTTTTTACCTTGTTTTCTTTATATAAAAAACAACAGCTTAACAGGGAGTATCAAGACTATATAGTTGAAGCTGGTTTGTGATTATTTGCAAATTCTCGTTGATATTTTAAGAAAACTAATAAAATTAACAACGCTTCCTACTTGCAGGGGAAGGAAATAAACCCCGAATTGAAACAATTTTTATCTAAAATTATTTATAAAATAAGTAAATTTGAGTTATGATTTGCAACTTTTTGCTTTAGTTTTTCAATTTTAACATTTATTTTACTCGAAATTTTCTTAACTCTTGTTTTTGGTAATAACAATTTTGCTATAGATTTTATCCGAGATACAGGTGCGCTTATAAAAGTCGATAAAAATTATATTAATTTATTGACGATCATTTTAGTTATTATTTTTTCTATTACTATTTTGTTGTTTTTTTCTTTTTACTTTTTTATTTTTTACAACAATAGAAATTTATTCAAAATTTATAGGTTAATTTCAAATTCTTTTGACAACCCTATTGAATTAATCACGAAAACTTTTAATAAGTCTTTGTTTGGAATTTATGTAAAAATAAATAAAAAATAATTATTCAAATTAGTAATGGGTCTGTTATTTGTTATGTTTTGTGACAAATATTTGTTTATTTTCCAAAAATCTCCATTTAAAAGATTTGAAAAATTAATTTAGTTTGTGTGGGAACTTGAGCCTTTACATAGCGAATAACCCGAATTCCTAGATTATTATATAATAATAAATGAATCTTATAATTTCATTAATAGAAGCAACTATTGATGAAATGCTTTGCAAAATAAATATTTCAACCCTTATTAGGTTAAAAGTTTTTGATTAGATAAAGACTAAAAACACAACTAGTTTATATAAAGTATTAAGTAAAAACTCTTGATTATTACTAGAATAGATTAAAATTTGGTTTTTATTTAAATTTTCGTTAATTTTATATTTTAACGATACAACTTTTAAAACTTTTATAAAGGGAAATGACTTATTAATTTCTATAATTTCGGTGTCTCAATTTGGTGAAATTTTTGAATTAAAAATTATATTTTGTTTGTTTATCATTTTGAAATTATCAAAGAAAAAATTTACGTTTTCCAAGTAAATTTCATTTGAAGATAGCACATATTTAGACTTGTTTAGCGAATTAATTTTACTTATGATATTGTATTTGTTCTTCAAAAAATAGTCATTTATAACCATCAAATTATTAAATAAGTTTCTTGAATTCTTATTTAAATGGAAAATTGATTTAATTTTTTTTGACAAAAACTTATTACCTTCAATAGAATTTATCAATTCAAATTTATATGCATTTTTAGAAAATCAAATTAATTCTACATTGTCTCTTAGAAAAAAATCAAAAATAAAATTATTAATAATAATGTTTAGTAAATTTTTCCTAATAAATGCTCTAGTTTTATGAAATAGCAACTTATTTTTCAAAATAATTTTTAGATCTTGTAAAGTTGTAAGGATTTTTTGGAAATTTAGATTGTCTGAGCCTAAAAAATGATTGGATAAAACTGCTGAAATTTGAAATATTTTAGTCAAAATAGCATATTCAGGTTTTACAAAATAAAGATTTTTTTTAATTTTTTTGTAAATATTAGGTTTTAAAAATTTTGCCAAAATTATCTCAATATTTAAATCTAAATTTTTAAATTCAAGTTTTTTAAAAAAAGGTGTGCTTAATTTTACATCTAAATTTTTGTTTTTACTGAGTTCAATCATTAGTTTTTGGTTTAGAAAACTTAAACTTTTAATCTTTTTAGAAAAAATTATTAAATCTAAATCATTAGGCTTTCTTTCTAATATCCCATAAGAATGCAGGGCAAAACTTCCTTGCACAACCTTTATTAAATTCTCGTCTTTATTTTGTGCTATATCTACATTATCTAAATTAATTATCATTTTCACCTTCCCAAAAACTAAAATAAATATTTAGTTTTTTTTGATTGAATTTGCCCTAAAAAAAAAAAAAAAACTTAAAATTATTATTGTATAATTTTAAATGTAATTATAACAACACGGAGGAAATAAAAATGAAAAATCTAGAACTAATCAATCTTTTGAGTTTGGGCAATGTTGTTGTTGCACAGCCTTATGAAAATGCTGATATCAAACTCAAAAATTTAATCTCTAAGCTTGAAGCTAATATTTTAGACAAAATTCAAGATGAAGACGCAAAAAACTTGTTAATAAGAGAGTTTGGAAATTCAATAGATTCACTTGACTCGTTTACTTATAAACAATTTAACTATATTTTTAGAGGCAAAGTTTTTAATAATCAAGACCAAAAAAATAAAACTTTTCAAAAACTTCGATCTACAAGCGAAATTTATAAAAAATTTCAAGAATTAAAAAGCAAAAACTCTCGTAGAAGAGTAAGAAGAGCTTTATTTAGTGAATACCAAAGGCTTACCGTTGAGGATTGAATTGATAGAATTCAACGGGTTGTTGATCAAAATGAAAAATGATCTACTGAAAAGCACAATAGTACCGTTGGCTGAGGAGTTGGAGCGGGAGGATCTGCTCTGGCGACTGCTGGTACTGTTGCTGCCACGCTATTATCAGCATCAGGTCCTATTGGTTGATTAGTAATTGGGATAGCTAGTGTAGTTGGCATAGTTGGCGTAGCTGCCACCGGAACGCAAATAGGTCTTTCAGCTGACTCAGCTGTGAAAACTTCTAGTTATTGAAATCTTGCTCAAAAAATGACAAAGGAACTTGATAGTTTAAAAGCTGTTTTTCGATTAATTAAGACTTCAAACAATACAGATTTAGAAAATGGACTTAAAGAAGAAATTAGAAAAATTATAGCTAATATAAATGAATTATCAGGAAATACAATAAATTTTAAAGAGTTTGATTTGCAGGAAATACTTGCTTGAGGGTATTAATTTTCCATGAAAGCAATAACTCTTCTTTTTAAATATCTTTTTTTGAACTGGCCGGTTAGACTTTTTTACTTTTTAATTACTTTCTTTGAAGCGCTTTTTTTTACAGTCACTGCCTCTTACAACGATGTCATTATTAATTATCCAACGTTATGAGGTAAAATTATTATTTGGGGTGTAAGCTCAGCATTATCTATTTTATTTTTATATTATTTAATAAGATATGTTTGGTTTATAAAGAAATATAAAAAAGAAGCGTTAAATTTAACTAACAGTCAATTTGAAGAAAAATATGAAAAATTATCGTTAAAACCTCGCTGATTTAATATTTTTAATATTATTATTCGTGATATGTGGGATTATCCTGATGAGATTGAATTCAACAAGGAGAAGAAAATCTTTTTATTTCACGTTCATTATAGAATCTTTATTTTGCAAATGATTTATGTATTTATTTTATTTATTTCCTTGCCAATATTAACAATAATTATTACAATTCTTCCTATTAAAAGTGCTTATTTCTCTATTCACTTTGCAATATATGTGTTAAGTCACGCTATCTTTGTTATAAGTCCATTTTTTTTATATAAAATATCAGCTCTACTTATTAAAAACACAGTCGAAGCAGTTTATAACAAATACAAAAATTCAATTGCAAGACTTTTTATGCCGAAGGTATATATCAAACTGTAGTTTTTAATGTTTAGTTGTTTGCTTGAAACGGGAGCGTTCATAATTTGATGAGATAATCATAAAAAAGCGTCCGGTTTTAAACTAGGACAAAAAATTAACACTAAGGTATTGTTTTTTTGTCTGAGTTTAAGGAGAAAGCTAACACCAAAAGTGTTAGCTTTTTTAAATTTTCTAATGCAACAAAAAGGAGAATACTAATGTCAAGACACTTTACAAAAGACGAGTTTGATATGATTTATAAAATTTACAATGAATTTGGATTAAAACAAACAATAAATTATATAAATGATATTTCGCCAGATACAAATTTTATAACCAGAAAACAACTAGTTCGAAGAATCAAAAAAATATTAGATACTATGATAATGGTATGCAAGATCAATTATTAAATAAAAAGGGTTCGAACAGAAAACTAGGGAGTGGCAGATAAAAAATCAATTGAACCTGATTGAAACGAATTTACAAAAGAAGAATTAATAGAAATAGCTAAGAGATATTACGAAATAAATAAAAATAAATCAAAATCAGGAAAACTTAGTGAAGCCAAAAAACTAAATTTTAAATCTAATACTCACGAAATAAAAATCTACTTATTAATAAAATAAAGCAAACTAAAAAAGCTAAAATTTTGACTTAAAAAGCAAAATTATAAAATGTCTAAACTACCTTTTTTAGTTCAAAACACTGGCAAAAATCAATTTATGGATAAAATAACAAAAATCATAAAAAAACAACTACTATTTAAACTCAATGCAAAAAGAAAACTCGTTCTTATTTACATGAGCCTAAAAAAATATGTGAAGTTTTGAAAGAGCCATAATTAAAAGCCATAAATTTATAGATTTCTAAACGGTTAAATTTATGGTATCCCATCATATTTAAAAATATAATGGATAATTCGCATTTTCTGATTTTTTACGCAAAAACATAATTAATTCCCCCTTAATTCAACATCAAAATTTATTAATTTATTCTTAAGTGAGATTAATTATAATAACATAATTTTTTCTTAGACCAAGCTTTTTTTTTTTTTTTGCAAAAGGTTAATTTTAAAATAATAAAAATTAAGACTTTAGTTCAAAAACCATGGATTTAGCGGTACTTTTGTGTATTTATATTCACTAAAAATTTTTGCCATCAAACTGTTAAACTCAGGTATTTACTTAGACTTCAACAAAATGGTTATAAATTTTAACAAAAAGGGCTTAATAAATCAGTATTAAAAAATTATTTGTATATTTTAGCCTAAAGTTAATTTAAAACAAAAACCGCGAGGTTAATCGCGGTTTTTTTACAAAAATATTCTAAAATTTAGAGACCAATTTTATTGTTTTTTGGTTGGTAATGATTGACCAACTAGCACTGGGAGTTGATTAATGTTTTGTAAGGGAACTTTAAATTGGAATTCTTTTTTATCTGACTCATGAAGAATAACAACGATAATATCGGTATTTTTTATTCCTGATTGAGTTAAATAATCAAGATCAACGCTAGCAACTTTATCTCCAACACTAATATCTTGGCCAGCTTCAACAAAAACCTCAATACCTTGACCATGAAGTTCGACAGTATCAATTCCGATGTGAATTAAAACTTGGGTTTTATTATCTTTAGAAGCAAATCCAATTGCGTGTTTGGTATTAAAGACCATTTTAATTTGACCATTAATTGGTGAAAAAATGTCTTTTTTACCGGTGTTTCCAACACGAATTGCAAAACCCTTTCCTAATTTTTCTTCAGAAAATACGCCGTCTTTTACTTGAGCTAATTCAATTAATTCACCTATTGCTGGAGAATAAATTTCTTCTGGCAAGTGGCAAGTTTTGTTTTCACACTTAGTCATTTCAACTTTTTCTGGCATAGATTTAGCTGGTTTGTTTTTCAAAATTGCGTCAATTTCGTCTTGAGACATAGCTTTAATTAAATCACGTTGGGAATTAATTTTTGCATTCATTTGCTCAGCGATTGGCCCTAAAATTGCCTGAACATGGTGTTGTCCTTCAACTTTTATAGCAACAACGCCGGCAGCTTTTAATTTTTGTTCGTCAACAAGTGATAAATCTTTAATGTCATAACGAAGACGTGATGCACAGTTATTAAAATTGGTAATATTATCAATTCCACCATATCCATCAACGATCGCAAGAACTTGTGGGTCAACTGATGAGGCAGATTTTGAACTATCTTTACGTGCTAAATAATCAGATTTTGTAAATAATTTGGTGTTTGTTCCTCTTCCAGGAGTTTCAAGGTTTTTCCATTTGATAACAAAAAGGAAAACAAAGTAGTAAATTGGTGCATAAGCAAGCCCTACTACTAAAACTCACCAGAAATTTGTACCTTTTTGGACAGGAACGGCTCCATAAATTAAAAGGTCAAGAACTCCACCTGAGAAGACCATTGGAATGTGAACTCCAGCTAAATTCGCAAACATGAAGGAAAGGGCCATCATAAATGCGTGGAATCCTCAGAAAAGTAGTGGAGATAGGAATAGGAATGTAAATTCAATCGGTTCTGTAACACCAGTTACAAATGAAGTTGCTGCTGCTGGAACAACAGTTCCTGCAGTAACTTTTCGATTTTCTTTTGGCGCTGCCATAATCATGGCCGCTGCTGCTGCTGGAAGACCGAACATCATTCCTGAGAATTTACCATCAGCAAATCTACCAACTTTGAAACCATGGTTTTCTAAAAAGGTAAATAATGGGATTGAAACTGCTTTTCCATCTTCGGTGTAATCGATTGTGTTAGCAAATTTCAATAAATAAATTGATGCTGTTGAGTCACCAACAAATTTATCTTTATTTTGAGCATGGTCAAGTAAAATTTCTTTAAGTGAAACACCAGGAATTACTTTACCACTAGCAACTACTTCGTAAATTACTTGTGTTTGATTTGCGGCTTCTGTAGTTTTTTGGATAACTTCAATTCCTTGATCTTTTGCTCAATCGGCGATAGTTGCACCTGCATCTCCTCCGGCTGATGAAAATCAAAGTGGCGCGTAGAAAACATGGTGTAGACCAAAAGGAATTAGAGATCTTTCGATGTAACCAAAAATAAATGACTCAAATCCATAAGGAACTTTTGCAAGTGAAGCACCAAAGAGGTTAAGCCCAATTCCTATTCATGGTCAGAAAATTAGGAAAACAAAAGCTAAAAGCCCCATTACTGGAATTGTGATTAATGCAACAAATCTTTTACCTCCATAAAATGAAATCATTTGTGGTAATTGAATTGTATGAAAGCGATTATATAGATATTGAACAACAAGTCCAACAGCTATTCCACCAAAAACTGAGGTTTGAAGCGCCCTGAATCCGAGAGCACCACCAACAAGCCTTGTTAATCCGGCTGGATCACGCCCTGCACCAGAGAATAAAATAGAAACCCCTTTACCAATGCTTTTTTTAGCATCAGCAGGATCAGGAATATCAACATCAGTGATAAAGACTGTTTGGACTGATGAGAAAACAAGATATCCAATTAATGTTGCAAAAACAGCCACACCGGACTCATCAGTAAAGGCAATAACAAAGGCAATCGCAAATAAAACTGGTAAACCGGCAAAAACAGCATCACCTAGGGCTTGGATAAATTGCCCAAATTGTTTAAGGTTATGAAGCGATTCGGCGTTGTTTGCAATCGCAGCACCAACTCCTAAGAGCAGACCAGCAATGGACATAACTGAGATTGGAAGCATAAAAGCGCCAGATAATTTGGACAAAATTTTACGCAATTTCCCAGCGCCAGAGTTGTTGGTGCTCTTTCTTATTTTTTCACTGAAAACTGATTTAAGTGAAATGGACATTTTTCTCCTTTCTTTTTTTATATATAAAATAATTAATTTGATAAATTGATAACGCAAAAAATCAAATTAATTACCATAATTTTACATTATTTTATAGGTTTTGCTAGAAAATAATTGAAAAATATATTTTTTTTTCAATTTTCGGTAAGATTTGGCAAAACCTGGCAAAAAAATAAAATAAACCGACGTTTTGTCGGTTTATTTTATGCAGTGTTTTTACTATTTATACAAGGTTTTTACTTGTTTATTCAAGAATTAATTTTTCAGCAATAATTAATTCTTTGATCGCTTTTGCGGCAGTAATTTCGTCTTCACCTGAAACTTCAATGGTAAAATTTGATCCCATTTTAATTCCAAGAGCCATTATATTCATAATTGATTTGGCATTACCTGATTTTTCACCAGATATGATTTTAATTTGTGATTTGAATGTTGTTGCTAATTTTGCAACTTTTGAAGCAGGGCGGGCGTGAAAACCAAGTTTGTCTATTACTGTTCCTGAAATTATTTCCATTTTTTTTCCTTTTTAAGAAATTAAATCTTTTTTAAATTATACATTATTTTGAAAAAATAATGTATAAAATGTTAATAAAAAAAGCGCCTACGCGCTTTTCTTTGAGAATTTGGACAACCTGATATGGAGCAAGTGAAGGGAATCGAACCCTCACAGTCAGCTTGGAAGGCTGAAGTTCTACCATTAAACTACACTTGCACTTGCAAAAAACAATTTTACCACAAAATTTTGAATTAGTAGAAAAAATATTTTTTTTTTTTTTTTTACAAGTTATGGCAGGCACGACAGCGCGCCTCGTATTCGGCACTATCACCAATTAAGTTTTGTTTTTCTGACTTAACCAGGCGAGCCGTTGTGGTTGCAGCGCGTTTGCAAATTGTACAAACTGCCTGTAATTTTGTGACATTTTCGGCAATTGCCATTAAATTTGGCAAAACCCCAAAAGGTTTACGGCGAAAATCCTGGTCAAGGCCGCTGACAATCACGCGGATTCCTTTGTTTGCAATTTTGTCCAAAAAGGGGATAATATCTTCGCTAAAAAATTGAATCTCGTCAATTGCAATTGCCCCATATTTTTCTTTTGCAAATAGATCTTTTATTTCTTGAGTTGTCTTGGCGCTAAAAGTTGGAATTCTCAGACCTGAGCGCGAAACAATTTCGCAATCAGAAAAACGGTTGTCAATTAAAGGCTTTATTACTAAAATCTTAATATTTGCATAAGTTAGAATTTTTATTCTTTTAATTAGTTCGTCAGATTTGCCCGAAAACATTGGGCCGGTAATAACTTCAATAATACCTTCGAAAAATTTTTTGTACATAATAAAACCTTGAAATATTTTTTCGTGAATGCTGTTTTTATTTTTTGATAAGGATTTAGAATTATACTATAAATTTTTAAGTTTTATTTTAAAGATTTATCATAAGGTATTCCGAGTGCTTTTGGCGCTAGATCTTTTCTGGAAGTAAGACCTAAAATCAAAATTGTAACTAAATATGGTGCAGCTTCAATAATTGCTAAAAAGTCACCAAAATTTCCGGCTAGACTAATTGAAATTGTGTATAAAAATGAGAAAATTAAGCCGTAAATTACAATTAAAATTATTTTTCAACGGCCCATAATTAAAATTGTTAGCGATAAAAATCCTAGTCCCTGAACGTCGCCTGTAAAAGAAGAGCCGAGATACTGGAAATAAAAAGCACCTGCAATTCCGGCAATTAGACCTGAAAGAAAAACTCCAAGCCATTTCATTCTATTGACATTAATTCCAGCTGCAGCAACGGCATGTGGATTTTCCCCAACAGCTGAAAATCTAAGTCCAAATTTTGTTTTGGAAAAAACAAACCAAGTTACAAAAATTAGCGCTGTTACAATTAGTAATTTTAGTGAAAAAATGTTCAAAAATGTTCTGTGTGGGCCAAAGGCAAGTTCATTTACTGGTGACTCAAAGCGGCTACTATTTCCATAAATTTTAAGCAGTGCAAATGCAATTGCTGGCGCCAAAATGTTAAGCGCTACCCCTGAAATAATATGATTTCCTTTTAGTTTTATTGTTAAAAATCCGTGCAGTAGCGAAAATAATCCTGAAAAAAGCGCTGCAAGTGGGATTAAAATCAATTGCATCGCCATGTTTGAAACATCAAAAAGAATTGAAAAAAGACCATAAACTGTCGCCCCAATAATCATAACTCCGTTGATTGCAATGTTTACAACCCCAGCTTTTTCACTATAAAGTCCTGCTATCGATCCGGTTGTTATTATTGAGAAAAAAACAAAGAAAAGTGCTAAAATTGGAATAACTGTTTCTAAAGTCATTATTTTTCCTCCGTTTTTAAAGGTTTTTTAGCTTTTTGGTCTGCTTTAAAATTTTGAATAATTTCAGATTTTAAACTGCGAAACTGCAAGTGATGTTCAATAATTTGCTGTCAAAAGGCATTGAAATTATTTTTAGCATCAAAGTAACCTAACTCATTTAGTTCGATATTTAATTTACGCCTTTTTTGGTTAATTTGCTCAAAAAAGGCTAATTTTTCTTCAACATTTTTAGACTTGAGTGCTGAATCTAGGTCAAAATTGTTTTTTAATTCTTTCTTTTTTTGCTTTCAAATTGCAGTATTCTCATAATTTTTAATTTTTAAGTACGCTCTTTTTAATAAGAAAAGTTTAATATTTATTTTTTGAATTTTTCGGTAAATTCAAAAAATATTAACTTTTTGGTCTAAAAATAAAGTTAAAAGTTCTGCTTTAATGTTTTCAAAATTAGTAATTTCTGTTTGCAAATTACTAATTTTTTCCTTTTTTTCAGGTTTTATCAGCAATAAACTTAAATTACTGTGGCCAGGGCTTGTTGGCTTTGTGTTTATATTTTTTGCATTTTTAGCACTGAAAAATCGGCCTGTTCTAGACAAGTATCAAACATTCATCGTTCATTTTAGAGGCTTAAAATGAATAAAGATAACGGATATAGCAGATAAATACACTATAATTCCAATAATAATTTGTGTTGTTTGTTGATTTAGGGCGATTGAATGAGCCTCAAGTGCATTTGTTCCAATTAGAAGAACTGAGTAAAAAAAGGATATCGGGATTATTCCAAAAGGTGAATTAAAGGCTAAAAGCGCTAATAAAATAGCATCAAAACCTTCTCGTGGCATTCCAGCCTGAATTGTAAAGGATCGTCTGTAAAAAACATACCAGGCAAAACCGGCAATCCCGCCGACAATTCCTGAAAAAGTCATCACGGCTATAGTAGTTTTTTTGTTATTAATTCCGGCATAATTTGCAGCATCTTTGTTTTGACCAGTAATTTTTATTGAAAGGCCAATTGAAGTTTTTTGCAAAACAAATCAGATTAAAAATGCAAATAATAATGATAAAAATAGCATTATTATTGAAAAATTAAGGGTTAAAAATATTGATGTTAAAAATGCCGTCTCGTTTATAGTTTGTGAAGTTAGTGTTGTAGTTTTAAATCCGATGTCAAGACTTGTTGATGTAAGGAAAAATTTACCGATATAAAAAATTATTCAATTTAATAAAATTGTTGAAATAACCTCATTTATTTTCAAATAAGATTTAAGAATACCAACTAGTGCACCCAGAATTCCGCTTGTTAAAATACCTAAAAGTGCGGCTATTAATAACCGAGCATAAATATTAATTGATGTCAAATTTAAAACAATCATCAAGGAAACTATCCCTGAAATCATCATTTGCGCCGGAAGACCGATATTAAATAACCCCGATTTAAAAGGAATTGCAATTGCAATACTAGCAAAAATGAAAATTGACGTAATTAATAGCAAATTTCTAACTTCATTTCAGGCAAAGGCGATCTTAAAAACAATAGTATAATAAACTCTAAGCGGATTGTATCCAAATGATCAGATAAAAATAAAAGAAACTAAAATTCCAAAGAAAATTGCCCAAAAAGTAGACAAAATCTTTTCAGATAAGCTTTTAGAGGTGTTTTTTTCTAATTTTTTAAAGAAAAAATTAGAAAAAATAGAAAAATTAATTTTTTTCTTAATCATGATTTAAACCTGCCATTAGTCTACCTATTTTGTAACGGTCAATTTCATTTGCAAAATATTTTTTAGAAATTTGTCCTTTATTGATAACGCAAATTGTATCAGCTAGGGCCAAAACTTCATCAAGCTCGTATGAAATGAGTAAAATTGTTTTATTTTCGCTTTTTTCTTCAAGAATTTTTTGATGAACTAAATTTATCGCCCCGATATCAAGTCCACGAGTTGGCTGAACTATTAAAAGTACTTCGTGATCAGTTAAAATTTCGCGGCCCAGAACAAATTTTTGCTGGTTACCTCCAGATAAAAGTCGAGAATTTTTTTGGCCGGTTTTATCACCTCTTACATCAAAAAGTTCAACAATTTTATCGTATAATTCTTGAACTTTTTGAGTTTTTATGTATTTTTTTGAAACATATTTTTCATTTCGCATGTTTCTTATTATTGAATTATCTAAATTTGGCAAATCTAAAACTATTCCGTATTTATGGCGGTCACTAGGAACATAAGAAATCAAACCAAAACGAGAAGAAACACTTGAATTTTCTAAGTTTATAGGTTCGTTTTTTTGATTATAAACCAAAATTTTACCTGTTGAATTAATTAGACCTGAAATTGCAAGTTCGACCTCAAGTTGACCGTTGCCTTCAATACCTGCAATTGCAAAAATTTCACCTTTATGAATTTCAAAGTTTAAATTTTCGATTTTTTTATCAAAAGAAGCACTAAGATTTTCGACTTTTAGTCCAACTTGAGTGAAATCTTTTTTGAGTAAATTTTTTGAGCTGACAACTTTTTTACCAACCATTGCCGCAGTCATCTCGGAAATACTAATGTTTTCGAGATTTTCAAAGTTAGCGACGACTTCGCCATGACGCAAAACGGTCGCGGAATTTGCAACTTGTTTAACTTCAGATAATTTATGTGATATAAAAATTATTGTTTTACCGTTTTTAATAAAAAATCTTAAAATATCTAAAAAGGAATCAATTTCTTGTGGTGATAAAATTGCTGTTGGTTCGTCAAAAATTAAGATATCTGAGTCGCGATATAAAATTTTTATAATTTCAATTTTCTGTTTTACAACCACGGAAGCATCGCCAGTTTTTTGGTCTAAATCAAATTCAATATTGTAAATTTGCTGTATTTTTTTTATTTTTTCACGGGCAGATTGTCGATTTAGAACACCGCGATGGGTAAATTCCTGACCTAAAATAATGTTTTCAAAATTAGTATAAGCATCAACTAGTTTAAAATGTTGATGAACCATTCCTATTCCTAAGTCGCTTGCACGATTAGGATTGTCAATAAATGATTGCTTTCCGTTTACTTTTATTTGTCCCTCATCTGGTGTATAAATTCCAAAAAGAGTGGACATAAGTGTTGATTTTCCGGCACCATTTTCCCCAATTAGTGCGTGGATTGTGTTTTTTTTAACTTTAAAGCTAATATTTTTATTAGCAAAAAAGTTGCCAAATTTTTTTGAAACGCCAATAAACTCAATTACATTTTCTTCTCTGTCCATTTAATTAAATTTTAGCAAAAAAAATTAAAAAATCCAGACAAAATAGCCTGGATTTTTTTCTTGATTTGAAAAAGCGCTGAAATTATTTATTAATTTCAGAAACTAGCTTATCAATTCGAGCTTGTTGATCTTTGTCCATTTCTGGAATATCTAATGTTTTACGAACATCAGTTGAGTTTGCTGTTTTTTCATCAAAATGTTTTTTTGCATCTTCGATTGCTTTATTGGATAAAGTTTTATCTGAATCTGGTAGGGTTGGATTGGCAATGTCGACAAATTTATCCTTATATCCAAGTTTTACAAATGCATTTTTTTGAGATTGAACAAATCCGCCTAAATATTTTGAATTTGTTTTTTTAGTGTATAGATCGGCAAGAACTGAAAAAAGTGAATATCCTAAATTTTTCAAAATTGATGTGAAAAATCTTCTTGTTGCATTTGTATAAACAAGTGACTGATCAGTATCAACCCCTATTAAAAAACGATCATGATCTCCTGCGGCAATATCTGCAAAAACACCTGTTAGTGGACCGGCCACTGCTAGCAACGTTGAAGGAGAACCACTTGCCGCTAAACCTTCAAGTGTTTGTTTACTTGTTGCATTGACAGCAAAATTTGTATCTAATTTGATTGTATTAGCGGTAATTTTAGTTTTTTTGGTAGGGTTTGCGGCATTATATGCTTTAATTCCGGCCAAATATCCAGCAATAAAGTCAGTAACAGCAGCAAAAGCACCACCACCTACGGTTATTGCAGAACGTTTGGCTGCATCATTTGGATATTTAGCGGCTAAAAATGCTGCATTTGCATAACCTGCAAGATATCCTGCTTCTTCAGATTTATAATTTAAACGGATGTATTGACCTTGCGGAATTACATCATCCAAACCAGGTAAGTCAATTCCAATAACAATTATTTTTTTACTAGTAAATGATTGTTTATTTTCTGGAATAGCAAGTCAAGATTGTAGAGCTTCATTATGTTGAAATCCAGAAAGAACTCAAATGTTTTTATTTGTGTTAATTAAGGAATTATATTTTTGTGATAAACTATCAGTACTACTATCAATCGAAGTGATTTCTCCGCCTGTTATTGCGGCAATTTGTTGAATCGCTTCTCAACTTGACTGATTAAAAGACTTGTCAGTAACAGTTCCATCAGCTGTTACAATTGCGATATTCATTGCAAAATGTTTGGAAGGATCTGCTTTTGCTGCGCTTATTTCATCTTTGCGGGATGAAACTAAATTAGAAATCTTGGAAACATCGGTAATTGTTTGTGTTTGGCCTGAACCTGGGTTGCTTGGTGATTCAGGAGTTTGTTTTGCACCATCATTTGAGTTACCATTACCGCAACTAGCAATAACTCCAATTACAGAAATTGGCATAACTAAACCTAGTTTTAAAAACTTGTTTCACTTAGTTTTCATATTCTCCTCTAAAATTTTAATAATGTTTTTTGTTATTTTTTTATTATATCATAAAAAAACACATTTTTTTGCATACTAACAAAAAAATGTGTTTGGGTTATTTTTGATATTTTTCCGGGAATTTTTCTTGCATTGCTTTAAGAAAATCTTCTTTTGAATAATGGTGAAAATCTTCATAAAGTTTAGTGCAAGTTTCAAATTCTTTAATCGCCTCATCAAGAGAAATAAATTTTGAGACTTTTGTAATTCCGGGTCGTTTTCAATTTTTATAATTGCTAAAAAAATAATGAATTGAATCTAATCACTCCTGAGGTAGACCGTCCATTGAATTAATATGATCTAAACGATAGTCATCATGATGAACTGCAATTAATTTTGTGTCAATCTCGCCGTCATCTATCATTTCAAGGGCGCCTAAAATTCTAGCGTTTAGTTGTGATCCGGGTAAAAATTTTTGACTAGAATAAACTAAAACATCTAATGGATCGCCGTCTCAATCTAGTGTCTCAGGAATGCTCCCATAGTTAGCCGGATAAACAAAATCACCACGAAGAATTCTATCAACAACTAATTTTTTAGTTTTAGGGTCAATTTCATATTTGATGTTTGACCCTTTTTCAATTTCAATATCAACTAAAATTACTTTTTTTTGCATAAAATCCTTAAAAAATATTTGAAAATAGAGACTAAATTATATATTTTAACGTCTATTCAAAAGTTTTAATATGTGTAATACTAAACGAAGGAAAGAAATATATAAACTAAGTGCATTTCAGATTGCTAATCTTAAGAAAACGCGTTTAATTTCTGTATGACTATTGTAATTGCCTAAAATTATTGATGATTGATTTCTGATACTTCAAAACTCATATCCGATCATTCCTAATGTAACTGTAATACCAACAAATGAGTATAAGGTGTCTACAAATGAAGAAAAAACAAAATAGGAAACAATTAAAAGAATTAATTCAATAAAAAGACCAATGAAAATTAAAGGTAATAATCTACCAAAATTGATAACTTGGAAATAACCTAAAATTCCAATTAAGGCCATTAAACCACCAGCACCACCAACTGCTATCATTATATAGCTACCTTGCCCTAAGGCTATTTGAACAGCGAAAATTAACGGAAGAAGGATAGAATTAGCCATTACAAAAACAAAAAAGAGTAAAACAAGAACGATTGTTGGCGGGTTATCGGCTAATGCTCATTTATTTATATAATATGACACCCCAAAATTTACTCCTAAAAG
The DNA here is from genome assembly GCF_038095975.1 of Mesomycoplasma ovipneumoniae. Classification (NCBI taxonomy): domain Bacteria; kingdom Bacillati; phylum Mycoplasmatota; order Mycoplasmoidales; family Metamycoplasmataceae; genus Mesomycoplasma; species Mesomycoplasma ovipneumoniae. The sequence goes on from NZ_CP146003.1 coordinate 1,024,181, forward strand.
TAAAACAAAAAATAGTAAAATCCCTGTAGTTCTTGATGTAATAGTTCTAACTAATCTTAAATAAATTGCAAATAATGAGTCTATTGATAAAATTGCAAACGTAATTAAGCCAACAAGTAAAATTGCAACCCCTAATCACATAATAGAAAAAGACAACAATTTATTTGTTAGTTTTTTTGTAGCTTCGTCTGCACGGCTATAAGCACGTCAATCTTTGCGGTCAAAAATAATTCTATTGTGCATTTTTCACTCCTTTTTCTAAAATTTTATTAGACTTCACAAGCCAATAGTTTAGGCCTGCTTTTGTTCTAATAATATTATACTCTTTTTTTAGAATTTCACAAATTTCTTGTAAACTTAATTCAGGATTTTTTTTCCTCATTTCAAAGAAAATTAATTCTTGGTCGCTAAATTGCGATGTTAGATTGTATTTTTTAATTAAATTTCATTTTTTAATAAAGTTTGTTGATGATTCACTTATCTTTTTGGCATTTTTTATGTCAAAGTTTGTGATTCTGTTAGCATTAAGATAATGATCACGTTCAATTCTCAAAATTTCTAATTTTGAAGCTTGTTCAAGTGCACCGATAGCCATTAAAAAATAAATTATTTCGTTAACTTTTTTTAAGTAAATTTTTAAGCGGTTCTGATAAAAAATTTGCTTAAAAGTGAATTCTAATTGATTCTGGCGCAAAATATTTAGAACTTTTTCACATTTTGTTTTATCTAAAAATGAAATTTCAAGGTGGTAAGATTTTGACCCTAAGGGTGAAATCGAACCTCCTCCTATGAAAAGTCCGGCAAAAAAATATTGAATATTCTCAGGTGTTTTGTCAATTTTAATTAATTTTTTCTCAATACAGATCCAATTTTTGTTTTTTTTAGTTTCTGAAAAAAACAATTGAAATTTTCGAAAAATTTCAATTAATCGAGAATTAATTTCATTTTTGTTAATTCTTAGTATAAAAAAGTTTGAATCATCATCTAGCGATGATGAAAAAATTAAACCTTTAACTAAGGAATTAAATTTTGGTCGAGTTAGTCGATTTGCTAAAATTTCAAGTTTTGCTTGTTGACTGAAAGTCATAATTTAACTCTTTTTTGGCTATTTTTAGCCGTTTTTTGGCTTATTTTAACTATTTTTTGTTATTTTTACTGTTTTTTTAAGAAAATAAAAAAACAGTAACTCCCTATTTTCCTATTTCTAGTATCGTCGGCGTAAAAAGGCTTAACTACTGAGTTCGGAATGGGTTCAGGTGATCCCTTTTGCTATTGTTACTGTTATGTTTATAATTATATCACAAAAAAAATTTTTGTGCAAAATATTTTTTTTTTTTTTTTACAGGTAGGAAAACTATCTAGTTAGTTCATTAATAAATGCATTTGTAAGTTCTTGAGAGATTGATTCTTGGTTTGCAGAATCTATAGAATCATAAATTGCAAGACCACGAACAGTTACTGTAGAATCGGATTTGTCTTCTGGGTTTGGACCTAAATAACTTCAATCAAGGTGGCTATTAAATAATTGAGGGTTTGTATCTTCTAAATTTAAATTAGAAACAATTTTTTGAGACAATGGATTACGAGATGAACTTAAAGTAAATGTGTAATTAGTATCTTTTTTAGAGATAGTTAAAAATAATAAATCATCTTCTTTAAGTAAATCAAAATTAGCACTTTGGTTAGTTAAATTGATATTTTTTTGAGAAAAAACATCAAAATCTAATGATGCTATATTACTTTTTTCAAGTTTAGAAAGGTTGTCTTTAATTTCAAAAAGTCCAACCGCGTTACCTTGAACTCCAGAAATTAGGCCAACTACTGGGATGGCCAGTGCGCCTGATGCGGCTTGAGAACCATTTTGGTCTAGACCAATTACTAAAGTCTCTTTTTTATTAAAATCAAGTTTTGAAATAAATAAACCTCTACCATCCTTAGATGAAAGTAAATGAGTCTTTTTGTTTTTAGTAATGTTTTTTAGGCTAAAAGCTAACATTACCACACCATTTTTAAGTGCAGGTTGGGTACCATTTCCTAAAATTACAGGTTTTTTTAGTATTATTCCATCTTCTGGGGTAGCGGTATTTTGAACAGGAGTTGGAGTGGTAGTTTGACTCGTTTGAGCTGCATCCGCAACCGGCATTGAGGTTGATATTGACATTTCTTCCTCTTGCGCCTCTTCAGCCTGTTCAGTTTCTTCGGTTATTTTACTATTTAGTTCAATTTCAACATCTGTTCGATTTAATGATGAAATTTTTGAAACAGTTCCATTTTCAGTTATTTGATTTTTTCTAAAATCAAAAAGAAGTAGCGGATTATATTTAACTAAATAATCATAAGACTGATTGTCTTCAAGATTTTGAATTGAAAAAATTAATTTTGCTGGTTTTGTTGTAGTTTCTCCAGTTGTTTTTGGACTAAAACTCATAACTACATCAATTTGACTGTTAGAATTTTTAACAACATCATAAGAAACATCAGAATTTTCTAATTCTGGATAGTTAGATTTTTGTAAAAATGACCAAAGCTTAATACCTAAACCATCTGTAGTTTCAGTTTTTTCAGGTGTTTTAGCTTTTTCATCTGTTTGAGTTTGAGTTGATGTTTCTTGAGGTAAATCCTGAAAAGCGGCTGCTGCTACAGGGGTTGCAGCAGGAGTTGGGGTTGGAGTTGCTGCAGAAGCAGCAGCACTTGTTGATCCACCGGTTGTTGTTTGGGAATTAGTTTCTGTTGATCCGTCAGTTGGAGTTTGAGGTGCGGATGAAGCTTGATCTGAAGTTGAAGGTTGAGCTGAATTTGTGTTTGGAGGTGTGGTTCCAGTTTGATCTTGTGTTGTTTTTTCTTCTTTTTTATCTTTTTCTTCAGATTTTTTCTCACCTTTAGAAAACATTGCTGAATATTTTTGTTTGTATTCTTCTAATTTAGCAACATCTTCTGGTTGGTATCCGTGATCTAAGAAATAAAGTTTTCTAGCTACTTGATCAAATGTTTTTTGTTGTTTAGCATCTTCAACAACTTCTGTAACTAGAGATTTAACATATTCTAAAGTTAATTTTGGACCATTAGGATTTTCTTTGAATTCAAAAGTTTTAGCTAGAGGATTAAGGTTTTGAATTTTTGGATCTTCAAAATCAATTTTGTCTAGATTTGAAAAGTCAATTTGTGAATTTTGTTTTAAAGCAGAATTTAGAAGTTTTCGCTGATTTTCATCATAATCAAGTTGAACTTCAAAACTAGATTTTGAAGAACCAAGATCAACTAAAACAAATTTAGAATCATTTCCTTTTCCTAAACTTGCAAGCGAAGATTCAAGAACTTTCGGATAATTTGACTTAACAAATTCACTTTCAAGGTAAGGTGCTTGAATATTTAGCTGTTTTTTTAGACTAAAATCAACTTCAAAAGAAACTTTATTTTCTTTTAAAAGTTTATCTTTTTGAGCTTGGGATAAATTTTCTGCTAATTTAATGTTGCTAATTTCAACAAAATAACCATCAAGACCAGGAATTTGGATTTTGTCAGACTTTAAATTGAAAAAAGCATTGAAATCCTGGCGGTTTATTTCAACTTTGTCATCATTAGCTTGTGAATTTTGCCCTGAATTCTGGAAAAGTTGGGTTGAAACTTGATTATGTCGTCCAATTTCTTGAGAGTTTTGCGTAATTTTGCTCAAGACTTTGGCGAGATTAACGGGTTTATTATCGGTGTTGTAAATGGTTTGGGCCAAACTTAGATCATCTTTGACAAGCGCAAGCTGAACTAAAGGTTTTAATTGAACTAAATCACTAAATTGTGAAAGAATTTGTTGGTCAACATTTTTGACATCAACACTTAATTTTTTAATTCCTAAAATTGGGAAGTCAAATTCTTTGACAATTTTTCCGGTCGGGTCAATTAACTCAAAAGAAATTGAAAGAGTTCCGGCTTTATCGTCATGATTTTTGAAAACCAAGTTTTTAACATTCATTAAACTATCAACTCTTTTGGTGTCTGAATCACCAATCATAACCATTTTTTCTTGTTTAGCTTTTTGGTTTTCAACTGTTTTTGGCGACAAAACATAACCTTTTTCCAAAATTGTTGGCAAACCTAAAGCGTTAACCAAATTATAAGTTAATCCATTTTGGAATAAAGCATCAGAAAATGCTTGAGATTTTGAGCGTGATATTTTATAGGAAGCTTGAAAATCATTGTCGAGTTTAAAAGCAACTTCTGAAGCTGTCAAATTAGAACTTTTTGCTGCGGAAAGTTCTAATTTTGATTTTTCAAGATCAATTTGGAATCCAACTAAATCACCATCGGCCTTATCGCTTTGGGCAAAACCTTTAAGGTCAACTTGTTTTGAATAAGTAAGCTTTAGTGGATCTGAATGAGCATAAACTACAACATTTTTTACTTCAGTGCCAGAGGGATTTGCTTTTTCAATATCTAAAACTACCCGAAAATTGTGTTTAGTAATTGGACTAAAGTCATATGCTTTTAAAAAATTAAAAGCATATGAAGGGTTTTTAGCCAGTGAAAGGGCTGTTTTTGCTGATAAATTTTTGTACTCATCGTGCAATTTTAGATTATTAAGGGCATTAATAAAATCTTCCTCGCTAAAAGTTGTCTGAGTTTTTAGACTAACAACCTCATTTTTATCAACATTACCAAAAATTTGTGAACTATATGAACGCTCAAAAATTGTTAGACCAATTGGAACTGCAACAATCGTTGTAAGAATTGCTGTGATCGAAAAACCTGTTGAAATTATTGTTTTTGCATTTTTTATTTTGTTTATTTTATTAAGCATGTCTTTCTACTTTCTAAAAATTATGTGGTTGTAATTGATTATTTAGCTTGATGATGATGATTGGGTTTGGGTTGTTGTTGTTTCTGAACCACTTGAACTTGTTTCTGAAGTTGTTGAACTTGTTGCTCCTGAAGTTTGTGAATTTGCTTCTGGAGCTGGCGAGGTTGTTTCTGAAGTAGCTGGTTTAACAGGCTCTGGTAGTTTTTGAATTCTAATTTGAAAATTAAGTTGAGATTTTTCACTACTTTGGGTTGAATTTTCGGTAGATTCAGTTTCACTTTGAGCTTTTTTGGTAACTTCAAGGAGAACTATTTTTGTTGTTTCAGGATGAAAAACATCTTTTGTTTCAGATTTAACACTAAGGACTAAATTTGGATCGTGTTTTTTAATAATTTCTTGAATTTCTTTAAATTCTTTTGTATCTTCAAAAGCTTTTTTTGAAGCTTGATCACCACCAGTTTGGGTAGCTATTTTATCAAATTCAGTTTTTCCATATTGAATCAATGAATAAGAAGGTGGGATACTTAAAACTGCTTTATTTAGTGTCTTTTTTTCTTCAGATTGTTTTTGATCTGTTTTAGAAACTAATATTTTTAAAGATGTTTTAGGGCTTTGATATTCTTCAACCTTAGTTTCTTTATTGAAAATTTTGTAATAATAAGTAAGATTGTACCCTTCAGATCCGCTTGGAATGTCGGTTCCTGTTGAATAATTTGCTGCACCAGTTTGTTTTTCAAAAACAATTTGATAATCTAAATCTGAACTAACTTTTGCTCAAGCTCTAAAATTATTAAGTTCTTTAGCCTTAACATAAAATGCAAGTAATAAATCTTTTAAATTAGTCAGTTTTTCAGTTTTTGTTGAGTAAAAATCTTTTACTAATTCTTCAACAGGTTTAACAGATTGTTCAGTTTGACCAGCGTCGGTTGAAACTGGTGCTAAAACTCCACTTCCTGAGCTTGAAGTGTTATTAGTTTGATTAATTTTTTTAGTATTTTCACGAATATCTTTGTAGATATCTTCGGTTTGACCTGTTGCACTTCCTGAAGAATCTTGTTGGATTTTTGCTGGACTTATTTTGTTAAGTTCTTCAAAAATTTTGTCATCATCACGGTTATTTTTGAATTTGTCAGCAATAGTTTTTGGTAAAAATAAGTTAGAAATTCAACCTCTTTTATCAAAAGTTTTAACATGACCGTTAAAATCTAGACCCATAATGTTAGACTCAGGTTTAAATTCTATACCTTCTGCGGTTCTAAAAATGTTACCTTCTTTGATGTCATTTACATTTATTTTTTCATTAGGATCGATTAAGTTTGCTGATTTTGCAATTTCAAAAAGATATTCCAAAATTTCAGTTGGCTCCATGCTTAATAAATAAGCATAAAAAGCAGCAACATCATGCTCGTTTGTGAAAAATTTCTTAGATTTTAATGATTTAATTCCAAATTGTGCGCTTGTTTGATCATCAGATTGAAAATCAGAAAAATCATGTAATTTAGGGAATTTTTGATTTCCTGTTCATGATTTTAGCATTGATTCATGAGGATTAAAGTCATATCCATACTGAAACTGATTTGATAAAATTTGCTTTAATTCTTCAGATTTTTGATTATCATTTTCAATTAATTTTTCTAACTCAGCTTTGGAAATAAATGAAGTTGCGGTTACAATTTTTTCTTCATGAATTTTAGGCTGAGTTGATGAAGTTTGACTTGATTGAGTTTGAGTAGAATTATCTGGTAATGAATTAATAAAGTAAAAATCTTGACGATTTTTGTCAAGTTGATGAGTTGTTCCAGTTGTTCCATCATTTTGTTTGAAATATTTTATTTCAAAAGTGTCTTTTTTTGATCTTAATAGTTTAGGATTTTTATCACCAAAAAAACTTGAATAAAGGTTAATATTTACCGGAATTTCAAGAGTACTTGAGGTTGCTTTTGCTTTATTAATATCAAGCTGAAAATCAACTCCTGATACTTTTTTTTGTGCAAAATATGGAGAAAATTCACCAAAATCAAGAGAAATCGGATTTATTAAAAGACTGTCTTCAATCGCTTTTACAACAGATTTAGATTGATCTTGATTTGATTTATAAAGATCTTTATTTATTTTTTCTAAAAATTCTATCGAAGTAGTTGAATTAACGGTAAGTTTGTCAATAAATTGTTCAAAACTTTCAGTTTTTGTTTCAGGAGCGGGGGTTGGTTCTGAAGAATCAACTTGGGGTTGGGTTCCTTCAGTTCCTTGCCCTTCTTGTTGTCCTTCTTCTTGAAATAATTGGACTGAACTTACTTGCCGAAGTTGTGGTAATGACTCAGGAGTTGATGAGGAAAGTAAATTAGCCGCAACATTTGTAGAAGTTTGCGCAATTGTCCCTGGAGCAACTTTAAAATCAAGAAAATTTAATTTTTTGAGTGAAATTTTAGATAAAATATCATCTAAATCAGCAAAATAAGTTGCTTTTTTTGCTTGTTTTTCGCCAGATTCGTCAGCTTTTCCTTCATTATTTGCATCTTGACTTGATTCAGAACCTGAACTAACTTGGGGAACTAAGTCAATTTTTTCAAGTAACTGAGCGTCCTCAATGTTGAAATTTTTAAGCTCAAATTTTGCATCATCAGTCAATTCAGCTTTAACTAAAAAACTTGGAACTGAGTTTGAATCAACTGAAATAAAATTATTTGTTCCAGGATGTTTTTCTAAACTAAAATTGTAAATTGTTCCTTGTTTAAAAGGGAAAGAATTATTTTGATCAAAATTTAACTCGTTAATTATTTTTTGAAAATCCGGGAAATATTGAGATATTTTTTCAACTGCCTCAAGTTGAGTTCCGGCTTTATTAATGTCAGCGGCAAAATCCTCAACACGGGTTAAGGATGCGATTTTTTGATCAATTAAATTAGGACTTGAAAAATTAGAGCTAAAACCTGTTCTTCTTAAATTTTGGATGTTTTCTTTGAAACTTTTAGTAATTTTTTCTAAATTTGAATTAAAGTCGGCAAGAGCAAATTGTGAACGTTGTGCAAATGAAACTTTTTTAGAAATTATTGTTGAAAATGCGGTGTGATTATTGTCAATTTGGTGTTTTGCGCGGAAACGAAGCTCAAAACTTTGATCATTATCGTTTGGAATTAAGTCAACAAATTCTAAAAATGGTTTATTTGGTGCAAAAGTTGGCTCAAATTTGCGTAATTTGGAATTAACTTGTGTGTAAAAAGATATAAATTTATTTAAATTTGTGCCAGCTAATAATTTTCCACTGTCGTCAAAAAGTTGTGCTTTTATTTGACTATATGTGGTAGAATCATCAAAGACATCAGATTTAAAGGCAACATTTTGGATTCGAGAAACTAAATTTTCTAACTCAGCTCGCGGATTTTCTCCTGTATAGCGAATTCGAGTTACAAGCCCAATCGTTGTTGCAAAAATAGCAACACCACCAACAGCGGTCAGAGCTAATATTAATGAATTTTTGTTTTTTTCGTGCATCCTTTCTCCTTATTTATTTTTGTTTATAGATACATAATTATATCATAAATCGCTGTTTTTTATATGTTTATATGTAATTTTAGGCAAAAAAATTCATTTAAAAATGATTTTATTTTTAAAGATTTTTTAGCCACTGAGTCAAAATCAGATTTACTTTTTTAGGATCAGCATTGCCTTTTGTTTTTTTGATTAATTTACCTATCAAAATTTTAAATAATTTTTCTTTATTGTTTTTATTTTGCTCAATTTGACTAGTTTCTTCACTAACAAGTTCAGCCAAAAGGCTTTTAATCTCGTCATCAGATAATTTTTTGTCCAAAATTGTTTTTATAATAATCTCAAGTTCTAAGTTAGGTTCTTTATTTTTTATTTCAATTATTTGACGAAAATCGCTGTTGTTTATTTGATTATCTAGCAATTTTTTGACTGATTTTCCAAAAAAATCGGGGTCAATAAAAAGCTGGTCAAAACCGTTTTTGTTAATAATTGGAACTATTTCAGCAAAAAATAATTTTACATTTTGGGATCAATTTTCTGGATTTGAATTTTTTAAAAAAGTTCAAAATTCAAAATTATTTAAAATTTGATTAATATAAAATGTAGAAACACCGTATTTTTCAAGGTTTTTTTGGATTTCTAAAGGACTAAGCGGGACTTGGATAGAGTCAATAAATTCTTTTGTCAGTTCGATATAAGGTAAATTTGGCTCAGGAAAATATTTATAATCTATGGCATCCGTTTTGGTTCTCAGTGTTTGATTTTTTATTAATTTGTCGTTAAATTTTTTAGTTACTTGAGAAACTTTTTGGCCTTTTTCATAAGTATCAATTTGCTCTTCAATTTCAAGTTGAGCAGCTTTTTGAATGTTAGAAATTGAATTTATGTTTTTAATTTCAACTTTTGGGTTAAAAAATTCTTGATTTTTTTCACGAACTGAAATGTTTATATCAGCTCGAAGCGAACCATTTTCTAGTTTTGCATCAGAAATGCCTAAAAATAAAGCTAATTTTCTGATTTCATCAACATATTGAGCAGCTTTTTCGGCCGAATCTAGCATCGGATGAGTCACTATTTCAATCAAAGGAACCCCACAGCGATTATAGTCAAAAAATGTTTGATTTTCTTTATGAATTTGCTTGGCCGTGTCTTCTTCAAGGTGAATTCTTTCAATCAAAACAGTAAAATCGCCAACATTTATTGAACCATTTTTTCCAATTGGATAAAATTGCTGGGTAATTTGAAAACCTTTTGGCAAATCAGGGTAAAAATAATTTTTTCGGTCAAAAGCCAGTACTGACGGAATTTCCATTTTTAAGGATTTTGCTAAAATTATTGCTTTTTCGACAGCTTTTTTATTTATTTTTGGCAATGTTCCAAGATAACCTAAGTCAAAAAGATTAAAAAATTTATTAGGCTGACCACTCGAATTTGGTGAATTTGAGAACATTTTTGCCTTTGTGTTAAGTTCTAAGTGAATTTCAACCCCAATAGTTACTAAATATTTATTATTCAACATTAATGTCACCTATTTTTTCTTCAATATAAAGTGAAAAACCTAATAAACTTGCATCAGAGTTAATTTTTGAGTCAATGGCTAGATTAAAAGGTAAATTTTTGTGTTTTCCTAATGGGATTGTTATCGAAGGATTTCCGACTAAATTAGAAATTGCAAGTATAAAATTGGTAATTTGGTCACTTTTTTCACTGTTTTTTCCAAAAACATCGGGCGCAACGCCGTAAAAAGCAGGGAAAAGCACTATATCAAACTGATTCAAAAATGATTCATAATAATTTTTAATTAGGGTTCTAATTTTTTTTGCTTTAATGAAAAAGTGCTCTTGATTTTTCTGCTCAAGAAAAAAAGATCCTCAAATCAGTCTTTTTTGAAGCATAAAGCCAAATCCGTCTGTTCTTGTTTTTAAGAAAATATCTTCTCATTTTAGATTTTTGTCTGTATTTCCAAAAGTTAAACCGTTTATTGCTGATAAATTTGAAGTAGCTTCTGAATAAGAAATTATTTCATAAACCGGTAAAATTGTTTTTAGTAAATTTAAATCAGGGATGATGTTCTCAACCAAAACACCTTCAGATTGTAAAATATGCTGTAATTTATAGAGTTTTTCTTTAACATAAGGTTCAATTTCGTCATCAAAATTTAAAAATAAAACTTTTTTTGGCTTAGTTTTTTCAACTTTTTGGACTTGTACTTCAACAGAAGTTAAGTCATTTTCATCTTGGCCAAAAACTGTCTGCGAAACCAAAATCGAATCACTAACATTGTGGGTAAGTCAAGCGACTGTGTCAAGAGAAGTTGCATAAGCAAACAAACCATGGCGAGAAACGGCTCCATATGACGGCTTAAAACCGACTTTTCCGAAAAAACTAGCCGGTCTTCTTATTGAATCACCGGTGTCTGAGCCGATTGCAAAATGGACAGAGTCAATTGTTGCCGCACTTCCTGAAGATGAGCCACCAACTAACTTGGTTTTGTCGAGTGGATTTAAAATTTTACCAAAAAAAGAAAAAAGACCTTTACCACCTAGACCTAATTCGTCGTTATAAACTTTAATTAATGGCTGGGCTCCTTGATCAATTAATTTTTGAAAAACTGTTGAATTATATCCGGGTCTAAAATTAATAAGCGAATTTGATGAACCATGTGAGACTCCTTCAGCGGTGGCAAAATTTGATTTTATGCTAAAAAACATGCCTGATAATATTCCCTTTTTTTGATTTTTTAGCTCAAAAAAAGAAAAAACAGCATTATTTTCATCTTTTTTTAATTTTTCAGTCGCTTGGTTTATATTTAGTTCAAATTTAGTCATCAATCACCTTTTTGGTTATAATTTCATTTTGATTTGCATGGACTGAATTTGTAAAAAGTTGAGATCTAAAATCAGAAAAATTTGGTTCATCATCGAATAAAATTTCAATTCCTTTTGGTAAAGAGTTAATTTTTTCCAAGTTAGGAACGTCTTTTGTATCAAAAGTATGCAAAAAATTAATTCGTTCTAGCATTTGATCTTTTTCTTGTAAAACGGTTTCAATTACTTTTTCACTAGGAACAAAATAAAGCGATTTTGCAAGTTTAATTATTTTTTCTCTATCCATTTTGCCTCCAATTTTGTTATTTTAATTTATATTAAACTTAAAATTATACTAGAAATTAGGGTTTAATTTGAATTTTAAGTAAAAAATGATGAAAATCTATACTTTTCATCATTCTGGTTTTGAGACAAATTTTTTGCCGTTTAAATAAGATAAAAAGCCGTCTAAATTATTGAATTTTAAAGAAAATGAATGCAAAAATAAGCGATTTTTTTGCTCGCCATTGTATTTTTCATCACCAAAAATCGGGAAGCCCAGGTGTGATAAAGTTACTCGGATTTGATGTTTTTTGCCAGTATGTAAAATCGCAAAATTTCTTTTGTTTTTAAAAAAAAATGTCGTAGAAATAAGCTGGCATCCTACTTGATTTTTGCAGACTTCCATTTTTTTATTAAGGTCGTTTTTCCTTATAAAAAGATCGGTTTTTATAGGTTTTTTTAGCTTTATTTTTGACTCAAAGGTATAAATTTTCTCAAAAAATTTCTGCTTTTTATTAAGTTCAACAACACTTTTATAATTAAGTCCGTATAAAATAATTCCAGATGTTTTTTTATCAAGACGCCCAACATGCGAAGGCATAAAAACGTCGGTTTTTTCTATTTTTAAATAATTTCAAACGGCCAAATCAAGATTTCTGTCACCGCCATGAACTTGTAAATCCTTAGGTTTTTCAACAATCAAAACATTTGAATCTTGATAAATTATTTTTAAATTTGCCTTTATTTTAGGTAACTTTTTTTGATTTTCAACTTCTTTTTTAGAGTTAAAAATCAAAACTCTGTCACCTAAAGCCAGCAAATATTTTTGTGATTCAACCTTATTATTGACCTTTATTTTTTTATTACGAAAAAGCTTTTGAATTTCGTTGTAATTGAAATTCAAAAGCAATTTTTTGACTAATTGAATAAGTTTTTGGCCTACTTGATTTTCAGATACGCTAAATTCTATCATCCAAATTATGCTTGATTTTCTGAACCAAATTCGACAATTTTAGCCTCAACAAGTTCTTGGATCGCTTTTGTTCCTGGGGCTAATAATTTTCGAGGATCGAAATTTTTGCCTTCTTTAATTTTTCCAGAAACAACAAAATCTGTTACAGCAGCAGCATTGGCCTGTTGAAGTTCAGTATTTACATTAATTTTTGCAATTCCTAATTTGATTGCTTTTTGAATTTGATCTTTTGGAAGACCACTACCACCATGTAAAACTAGTGGAAGTTGAGTTTTTTCAGAAATTTTGTCTAAAACATCAAAGTCCAAAGATTTTCAACTAGAGGGATAAACACCATGAATGTTACCAATTCCGGCAGCCAGGCAAGTAATTCCAGTTTTGGAAATTTCATATGCTTGATCAACGTCAGCAATTTCGCCATTTCCGACAATTCCGTCTTCTTCGCCACCAATTTGACCAACTTCAGCTTCAACTGTTGCATTTTTTGAATTTGCAAGCTCAACAATTTCTCTTGTTAGTTCTAAATTTTTTGAAAATTTTTCTCTTGAACCATCATACATAACTGAAGTAAATCCTGTTTCAAGAGCTTTTTTGCAAGTTTCAAAACTTCCGTGATCTAAATGAAGGGCAACAGGGACTGTTATTTCTAAAAATTCAATTAAATTTGTCACTAAATTATAAACGGTTTTTAGACCTCCCATATATTTTAGCGCACCTTCTGAGGTCGCGATTATTAAAGGAGATTTTTTAGCTTGTGCACCAAGAAGTGCGGCTTTTGTTCATTCAAGATTATTTATGTTAATATGTGGAATTGCGTATCTGTTTTTACGGGCTTTTTCCAACATTGCTTTTGTATTTTGTAGATTCATTTTACACCTTTAAAAAATAAATTAAATTAAAATATCACTTCTAAGGGCTCAATAATTATTGCCCAAAGCAACAAAACTACCATCAATTGTTAATAATTTATAGAGCTCACCTCTTTTTAAAGTTAAAATTTTATCTGTGGATAAATTAGGTAATTGATTTTCTCATTTTGACATCAAGGCCACCTGAACTTCAAGAAAAATGTCGCTAAAATGGGCAGATTCTCGGTTTTTTAGAAAATTTATTGCTATTGAAATTATAGTTTTCATCTTTTAAATCCTTTCTTTTGCCTTTATTCCAAGTAATTTTAATCCATTTTTTAAAACAATTGAGACAGCTTTTGTTAAACATAAAAGATTATTTGTGTCTGAATTATTCAATATTTTTGTATTAGAATAAAAAGAATTAAAGAGGTTAGCTAGTTCTAGTAAATATTTTGGTAGCAAATTAATTTTATAATTTTTTGCTATTTTTAAAACAATTTCCTCAAATTGGTTTAATTTTGAAATTAAATTAGTTTCATTTTCTAATTTAAATGTCTCTAGATTTTCGACATTTAAATTAGATTTAGCCAGCAAATTAACTGCACGAGCATGAGCATATTGGATTAAAAACAACGGATTCTGTGAATTTATGCTACTTGCTAAGTCTACATCAAATTCTACAAGCGAATTATACCCCCGTTCAGCAATAAAATAACGAATTGCATCAGCATTTGCGACTTGAAGAAGGTCTTTGATTGTAAAAGTTTGTCCTTTTCTTTTGGACATTTTAAATTCTTTGCCGTTTTTTACTAATTTTACAAGTTGATATAGTAAAATCTGCAATTTATTTTCTTGATTAGCAATTTTTAGGGCAGCTTTTACACGGTCAACATAGCCAATATGGTCTGCTCCTCAAATATTTATTAAAATATTGGGCTTAAATTCTGAATTAATTTTATGTAAATGATAGGCAATATCACTTGAAAAATAAGTGTAGTTACCGCCGTTTTTTATTAAAACGCGATCTTTTTGATCGCCAAAATCTGATGTTTTTAGTCAAAGGGCGTTGTCTTTTTTATATGTAAAACCTATATTTTCAAGGGTTTTTTGAACATTTCCGGATAAAAATAAATCACTTTCGGATGTGAATTTATCAAATTTAATAGATAAATTTGATAAATCTTTTTTTATTTCACTAAGAAAAAAATCAAGAGCTTTTTGGCGAAAAATGCTGTAAATTTCGGGGTTTTCAAGACTTGATGATTCGAATTTATTACCATATTCGTCAAAAAAATTTTTGGCCATTAAAATAATTTCTTCACCAAGATAAGATTCTTCTGGAAGAGGAATATCTTTAAAAATTTGTTGATAACGGGCAAAAACTGAACCAACTAATTTGTCAATTTGAGACCCAAAATCATTTACATAATACTCACGAAGAACAGAATTACCTGAAAATTCAAGAATATTTGACAAAATATCACCAATAACAGCGCTTCTGAGATGACCAAGGTGCAAAAATCCAGTCGGGTTAGCCGAAACAAATTCCACATTTATTTTTTTTGATAAAAAACTTCGGCCAAAATTTTCATTTTGATCGATTATTTTTTTGACAATTTTTGAGTATTCTGTTTTGGATACAAAAAAATTCAAAAATCCAGGTGATGCTATCTCGATTTTTTCAAGACCTAAATCTTGCTGATCTAATCAGTTTTTAATTTTTTCTGCAAGTTCTAAAGGTTTTAATTTGTTTTGCTTTGAAAAAATTAAAGCTACATTTGTACTAAAGTCGCCGAAATTTTTCGATTTTTCAACTATTATCTTGGTTTTATCAAAAATTAAATTATTTTTGATAAAAAATTCGGATATTTGGTTACTAATTTTTTTGTTCATTTGTGTTTCCAACAACTACAAGCGCTGTTTTTACAACCCGATCATGAAGTTTATATCCAATTGAAATTATGTCAGAAATTTTATCTTTTTCCCCATCAGAAACTTCATAAACTTCGTGTACTGAGGAATCAAAAAAACCTCCTATTTCAGGCACTATTTTTGTTATTCCAAAATTTTCCATAACATTTTCAATTTGACCAACAAGCATCTCAAATCCTTTTACATATGAAGAAGTTTCGGGATTTTCTGCATTTAAACCATATGAAATTGCTTTTTTAAGATTTAAAAATGGTGAAATAAACTCTTCAAAAAAGGGTTGTAAACTGTATTTTTTTATGTGATTTTGGTCGTTTTCAAATTTAGCTTGAAGTTCAGATTTAATATCTTTAACTTTTTGAGCGGCTTTTTCCTCGAAAATTTTCACTTGAGATTTAAAGTCATCCTCAATTTTTTTGATTTTGTCTTTTAATTTTAAGGACTCAATTTCAAGACTAATGTTTTTTGTGGTCAGTGATTGGATTTGATTTTCAAGGTCTTTTAATTTAGATTCTTTTTTTAAAAAACGACGTGATTTTTTGCCGTTTTTTTCATTATTTTCTGTTTCAGTTTCTATTTTTTGGGCTGAATTTTCAAGGTTATTTTCGACTGACTCACTAGAAATTTTTTCAGATTCTTGTTGTTCACTGTTGTTTAGATTAGTTTTTTTATCTTCAGAATTCTCAAAAATCATTATTATTCCTTTCTATTTTTGTTTTTATTTGATAGAAAATCTTCTAAAAGTTTTATGCCTGTTCGCGCTGCAGAATAATTAATTTTTTTCGTTGATCCTATCATGCTAATTTCCTTGATTGCAAAGGATTTTTCAAGTTTTTTTGAGATAAATGAGGTTTCAGGCGATTCTATACTGATTTTTAAGGTTTCATCTTCAGTGGTAGTTTTTTCGTCTAGCATTTCTCAAATCGACTTTTTTTCAATCAAATTAAGCAAATCAACAAGTCTGGTTCTAGAAATTTCGCTATCTAAGATTAACATATTTTTATTATAAACGTCTGATTTATTTTGGATTTGGAAGTTAAAAATTTTGTGTATAAAATGATGCAAAAGTTCATCGCTATGCTTAATTTGTTTTTCTAATTCTTGTTTTAAAATTATTAATTTTGATGAAACTTCTGCTAATGGAGTATTTATTAGTCTTTGTTGAAATAGGCGAATTGCAATTTTGACATCCTGCAGCGAAATTGAATGTGAAAATGTGATTTTTTTATTTTCAACACTACCACTAGAGCTAACAACGACGACAATTCCTTCATTTTGCGATATTTGTGTCAAATTTATTGACATTAAACGGTCATTTTCGTTGCTTGTTGTGGTGATTATTGTGGTGCCAACCGATTCAGAAATCAATTTAAAGGCTTCAGAAATTGTATTTTCAATGCTAACACGTCGGCGCGCAAACAAGTCTTTTAGTTTATTTGCTAAAATTTCGTTTTCGTCGAATGACAAAAATTCAGCATAGTACTGAAACCCTCTTAGTGTTGGAATTCTACCGCTTGAAATGTGAGGTTTTTCCAAAAAACCATCTTTTTCAAGTTGATTCATTACCATTCTAAGGTGTGAAGAGGATTTTTTTATGCTGTAATTTTGTTTTAAAGCGTTTGAACCGATTGATTCTCCGGTTTTAATAAAATTTTCAACTATCTGCTTTAAATATTTTTCTTTTTTAGCATCTAACCTTGACATTGTTGTTAAATTATAACAAAAAAAACTGAAAAATAATTAATTTTAGTAGTGTGAAAATTTAAATTTTGTTTCTTAATTTTTTAAGGCTTCTTCAATTGTTTCAATCAGTAATTCTGCTGGAGCGTATTCAAATTTTTTGAAAATTGGCTTACCGTTTTTGAAAACGAAGTGAGTTGGAACAAAAAGAACTTCGTATTCAGTGTCTTTTTTTCTAAATAATTGCGCTTCTTCT
Organism: Mesomycoplasma ovipneumoniae; assembly: GCF_038095975.1. Classification (NCBI taxonomy): domain Bacteria; kingdom Bacillati; phylum Mycoplasmatota; order Mycoplasmoidales; family Metamycoplasmataceae; genus Mesomycoplasma; species Mesomycoplasma ovipneumoniae. The sequence goes on from NZ_CP146003.1 coordinate 1,041,240, forward strand.
GCATTAACCTGAATTAATTTTACATCAGTTCTATTTTTAAAGTACTCGGAAAGTTCTTCATTAACAGGTTCTTGCATTTTGCAATCACCACACCAGTCAACCGCAAATTCTAAGTAAACAACCCCAGTTTTAATTTCTTCTTGGGCGTCTTTTCATAGCATTTTTTTCATTTTTAGCTCCTTTTCTTCTGGATAAATGTTATGAATTATAACAGAAACATTGGGTTCTTTATCAAAAATACGGAAAATCTTTTTTTTGATATTTTTTTGAGTTTTTTGTTGTAATTCTTTCAAAATTTTATCATTTATTTTCTTAATATTCGAAAAATTATCAAAAATAATTTTTCGAATTATCTCGTGATATGACTCACGATTTTCACGGCTTAAAATTCCGTGATCAGTTATTTCAACTTTTGAGACAATCTTTTTTGAAACAGGATTGAACAAAAAGGAAACAATTATCAATCCATCTTGAGACAGTGATTCGCGCTCTTTTAGCACTTCAAAAGAAACATCGCCAATTCCATAGCCTGAAATATAAATTTCATCTTGACCTTTTGTCAGTTTTTTACGTGAAAATAAATTTCCGTCAATAAAATTAGCTATCCTTTTATTTTGTAAAATAATTGTGTTTTGCCTATTTATTTTATTATTAGCGGCAATATTTGAAGCAACAACTAAATATCGATAAAGTCCTTGAATTGGAATAAAATATTTTGGCTTAAGAAGGTCAATCATATCAGAAATATCTTCTTTGTATGGGCGCGCTAGTCCAAAATCTGATTCAGAAATATCGACTATATTTGTTACAGATTTAGCAATTTGGTCTAAAACTTTAGCATAAAGTTGCTCCATCCCGTTAATTGGAGGGGTTAGCATAATTACATAATCTGACTTTTTTAACTTAAAATAGGCATCATCGTTCTGAAGAACGCGGTTAAATCGGTGACAAATTCTTTCAGGACTAGATGTTATTAAAACAACAGAATTTTTTTGCTTGTTTGCAAATTTATAGTCAAAAAAAGTTGGCAAACTCTTTATTTTATTTGTTGTTAATTTGTCGAGCTTATAAATCATGTCGTATAATTTGTCGTATTTTTTTCCATAAGCTGTAATTTGCCTGTTAAATTTCAAGGCCAAATCTATAATTTCCTGAATTGAAACCATTTCTTCATCATAAGCTGAAACGACAATTCGCGAATTTTTGTCGGCTTGCAGGAAACTTTTTTCAAGAAAAGATTTAGCAAAAAGTTTGTTCATTGCTTTTCCAGGCACATTAGATTTACCTGAATCAGAGATAAACATTAAAACACCTTTTGGGTTTTGGCTAACTTTTTTGATTAAGTCAAAATTAGTTTCGCCATAAACTCCTAAATTTCCAACGACATAATTGGACATAAAAACAATCGATCCATCCTCGGTTTGAAAGCAAAAACCAATTGAACCAGGCATCGAACCTGCAACCGAAAAGGGAATTATAGTTATTTTTTCACTAATTTTTAGCTCAGATATTATTGGTTTTATCTCAAAAGTAGCATCTTCAATATTATATTTGCTCATTCGGTCAAGAATTAGCGCTTTAGTGAAAAAAGAGCTATAAATCGTTACGTTTTTTAGTTTCATAACTAGCCAAGGGATTCCTGAAAATGATTCATTTTTGGCGTCAGTTATAAAAACACCTTTTATTTTATGCTTGTTTTCTTCAATATAAGTGTAGTCTGGAATAATTGTATCAACACCAACTGAACTATCAAGTGGAATTTTAGCACCTGCGTTTATGACAAAAATATCGTCATCGATTTCTAAAATATAGCAATTTTTTCCGTTTTCATCTTGGCCGCCTAGTGCAAAAAAACTAATTTTAGCCATAATTTCCTTTTAATTTTTATTTTATTTATGTGAACTTTTCACATAAGGTTTATCTATTTTTTTAACATTCTTAATTATTATTTTTGCAAGGGCTACAAATCTAAAGATTTGTCAAAATCCTTAGATTTGATATTGATTTTTTACTCCCTTAGTGATTGCAAAAATAAATAAATCTAGATCAAACGGCTGTAAGTCATCCATTCCTTCGCCTAGACCAACTAATTTTACACTGATATTAAGTTGATCTTTGATTGAAAAAACGATTCCGCCTTTACTTGTGCCGTCCATTTTTGTTAAAATTATACCAGAAATTGGAGTTGCTTTTGTAAATATTTCAGCTTGAGAGATCCCGTTTTGACCAGTTGTTGCATCAATTACCAAAAGTGACTCATGAGGTCCGTCTGGTATTTTTTGAGAAATTATTTTGTTAATTTTTGCTAATTCTTGCATTAAATTGACGTTATTTTGTAGTCTTCCGGCTGTGTCAATCAAGACCAAATCCATTTTTTCTTTTATTGCAAAATCCAGGCCGCGAAAAACTACAGATCCTGGGTCTTTTTCGTTAGTTGCCGGTTTTACAATTGAAGCGCCGACTCTTTTAGCTCATATTTCAAGTTGCTCAACAGCAGCCGCACGGAAAGTATCTGCTGCAATAATTAAAACTTTTTTACCTTCCAGCACAAATTTACGGGCTATTTTTGAAATTGAAGTTGTTTTTCCAGAACCATTAACACCAGAAATTAAAAAAACATTAATTCTATCGGGTTTTACGTTCAAATTTATGTTAACAATTGACCGGTTTGAATAAATTGTATACATTTTATCCATAATAATTTCGGTAATTAATTCAGGATTATCAATGTTGTGAAAACGAACTTCATCTTTTAGCGCATTTATTATTGTGTTTACAAAATTTGGAGAAATATCTGACATTATTAGTATTTCTTCAAGTTCATCAAAAAAATCATCATCAATCTTGATGTGTTTTTTTTGAAGTTGAACAATTTGATTCAAAAAAGAAAGTCTAGATTTAGACAAACCAGCCACGTATTTATCTAAATTAGCAGCTTTTTTTTCTTTTGAACCAAAAATTTTTTCTTTGATTTTTTGAAAAAAAGACATTTTGTAGTTCCTATAATTTTTAATAAATATATTATAAATTATAAGGGGTTTTAATTTTTTATTAAATGTTAAAAAAATTAAAAATCGTTTTTTAGCAAATCTATTTCGCTGTCTTCAAGTATCGTTTCGTTAAGAATGATTTTGCTTGTTGGATTTGATAAGGCGGTTTTGTATGATTTTTGCTTGTAAGACAAATTCATTAATTCATTTGGACGCATTTTTTTCAACCGTTCAAAAACAAAGACAAAACAATCTCACCGTTTTTCTTGAGCCTCTATTTTTTGTTCTTCAGTAAAAGTTTCGCCATAATCGTGACTAAAGTCTTTCAAAAAATCGTTTTTTAATATGCTCTTGAATTCATCAATTATATCGTTTCTGTGATAATCTAAAATATCCTCAAGATTATAAGAGGTATTTTTAGGTGTCTGAAGGCTAAAAAACTGAGTTTTTAAAACTGTTCATGAAACAGGGCCGTATTTGTATGACTCAAAATCATCAGAAAAAAACGGTTCATTATAAAGTCTATAAAATTTTCAGTGCGTAAATCATAGTATTTTTTGAACTCAAGTTCGATAAAGTTCGGTTTCTCCGCTGTCAACGTGATAAAGCGCAAATAAATAATTTAAAAATTTTTTAATATCAATCCCATTCATAACAACCTCCATGGTGTGTTTGTGAATATTAATTTTTTTATGATTTTTAGCCAAAAAATGGAAAAATTTAGTATTTTTGTCTTACTTTTTCCTTTTTAAGCCAAAGAATTAGCTTTTCATTCTTCGTATTCTGCTTGACAATCCTGAACTAATAAATCTAATTTTTCAAGGTTTTCAAGAATAGTTCCTGAAGCATTAAGGTGACCACCCCCGCCTCATTTTAGGGCAATTTTTTGAACATTTGGACCTGCTGATCGAAATTCAACACGCCATGAATTTTGAGTTTCTTGAACTAAACAGAGTCAAATTTTATAATCATCGATGTTTGCTAATAAATTTGGTTTAACTGAATTTTGTGAATTTTTTTGTAGTTTTTGCTGTTCTTCGATGGATAAAGTGTAATAAATTACATTTTTATAAGTTTTTTTATTAGCAAAAATGTAACTATCAAATTCAAGGTCAGATAATCTTTTTGCATTTAATTTTTCATGAATTTTTGAAAAATTAAATCCAGTTTCAAATAAAGCTGCTGTTAAAAAGTGGGTCCGCGCTGATGTATTTTTATATAAAAAGCGTCCTGAATCTGTGTAAATTCCTAGATAAATGAGTTCGGCTGATCTTTTTGAAATTTTTCAGTTTAATTCATGTGCTAAATCTGCAATTTGTTCACAAGCAGCAATATAAGTCGGGTCAACTCAGCGATAAGCTTCGCCTAAATCATCATCATTTGGATGATGATCAATTCTTAAAATTGATTTGAATCGAATTTGCTCAAATAAATGAGCAAATTCGATTCGATTTTTAAAGTTTGCATCAACAATTATCGCCAAAGATTTTTCCAAAATTTCTTTTTCAGGCACTAAATCTTCTTTTAAATCTAAAAACGAGAATGATTTCTTAAAATCTCCGATTGCAAAAACTTGCTTATTTGGAAAATTTTCTAAAATAAGTGATTTCAAACCGTTTTGAGCACCAAGACAGTCTCCATCAGGTCTGATGTGGTGAAAAATCACGATTAAGTCGTGATTTTCGATGAGATTTTTAATTTCTGTTGCTATTTTTTTATCCATTACGTGTAAAACCTTCGGCTAATTTTTCTAGTTTTTCTAGTATTTCGCTAATATTTTGATTAATTTTTTCGTTATTTTCTAAATTAATTCCAGCGGCAAAAGGGTGACCGCCCCCGCCATATTCGGCCGCTATTTTATTAATAACTGGGCCATTTGAACGAATTCTTACTCGAATTTGGTTTTCATATTCAATTAAAAACAGTCAAATCAAGGCATCACCTATATTTGACAAAAGATTAACTGCTGAAACTTGACTTGAAGACAAGTTGAATTTTTCCTGTTCGCTTTTTGAGACATAATGTCATAAAACCTTGTCTTTTTTGTTGTAATTTCCTAAAACATGTGCTTGAAAAGCGACTTCATTTTCAGTTCTCTGAGCCAAAAGGCGATTTAATTCGCTGAAATTAAAATTGGTTTTCATTAAAAAAGCTACAATTTCAAAGGTTCTTGCTGTTGTTGAAGGAAAAGCAAAACGACCTGAATCAGTTAAAATTCCTAAATAAACAAAAAGTGCAATTTCTTCATCAATTTGTCATTTTTCTTCTTTTAAAATGAAGCCAATCATTTCAGAAGCGGCACAAAAAGTTGGATCAATTCAAGTTTGATCGTAAATTTCTTCCACTTTTTCAGGGTGGTGGTCGATTTTAACTCTTGTTTCAAATTTAGAATTCAAGAAAAAATCTAATTCTTGAATTCTATTAATATCAGCAGTGTCAACTGTAATTGCAAGTGAATTTTCAAAAAATTCACTTGCAATTGAATCTTTATTATCAAAGTGAAAATTTAGAAAATCAAATTCTTTGTTATTATCTCCAATTAAAAAAACATTTTTTTGGGGAAAATTTTTTTTAATTGCTTTTGCAAAACCTTGTTGAGAGCCAAGACAGTCTCCATCAGGTCTAATATGGTGAAAAACAAAAATATTGTCGTGTTTTTCGATGTTTTTAATTATTTCTAAATATGGTTTTGAGTTCATTTTTTCCTTTTTTTCCCGAGTTTCCCAGTTTCATAAGGTAATTTTAAAAAAGCATCTGGTTTTAGGTAGTTTTTTAAGTTTTTTGGTAAAAGTTACTTACAATTTTTTTTAGTGATTTATTAAGATATCAAAGTAAAAATCATACCTATTTCAAATATTCGGGTCACTAGGAACACCATCTTGATTTTTAAATGTTATTTGCTGATCTAAAGTGTTAAATTCAACCCTTTGCCTTAATTTTTACAACATCGTTACTAAACCAACCTCAGTTAATTGATTGTTTTCAAATAACTTGTTTCAAATTTCACGTTTGAAATTTCCTTAAAATATTTAGGTTTTTTGCCAAACAATTTGTTTACTTCAATAAAACCATCTTTATTTTGTTTTTTCATAATCTATAATTATACCATAAAATTACTTAAAATGCTAGTAAATGCTAGTAATAAAAATTAAGATTTTAAAATCAAAAAACACTTATTTACGGGTGTTTTTTCATATTTATATTCACTAAAAAGTGAATTTTTGCCTTAAAACTGGGAAACTCGGGTGAGTTCATTTTTTCCTTTTTTTAGTCATCATGGTGGTACTTTCGATTATATTTTATAGAAAGTCCGCGATAAATTTGCTCAAGAAGTACAAGTTTGAAAATTCTATGGGGGAAAGTAATTTTACCAAATGATAAAAGTTTAATATTTGGTACTTTTTCAAGAATTAACGCTTCATCAACACCCCTTGAACCGCCGATTATAAGGCAAATATTTGCCGAGTTTAATAGTTGTGAAAATTCTGGGCTAGAAATAGTTTGACCACGCTCTGTAAAAAGAAAACAGCTATAATTTTTAGGTATTTTTTCCAAAATTAGCTTTGTTTCAATGGTTTTTTTTAAACTTATGTTTTCATTTTGACTTTCGCTAAGATTGATTAAATCAACTTGGTATTTAAATTCCTTAATTTTATTGATTTCTTTTTGATATAAAACTGAAAAATCTCTAGAATTGCTTCCAAAGGCAATTATTAAAATTCTCATTATGTTTTTGCTTCTTTTTGCATTTTTAAAAGATTAAGATGAAATAAAAGCATTTGAATATCTGCCGGATTTACGCCACTAATTCTACTTGCTTGGCCAATGGTTTTTGGTCTAACTTTTGAAAATTTATCGAGCGCTTCAGTTGATAAATTAGCGACTTTTTGATAATTTATATCTGTTGGTATGAGTAAATTTTCAAGTCTAATCATTTTTTCGGCCTCAGAATTTTGCTTTTGAATATAGCCTTTTAAGCGAGAAATGACCATTAATTCATAGCCGTATTCAAAATCGGGCAAAATATCTTTAAAATCAACATCGGGTCGAGAAATTAATTTTAACTTTGAGATTCCAGTTTTTATACCGTATTTTTTTGCCAACGGATCTTTTGGCGACAAAAAATCTTTAGAAAGTTTTTCTATTTTTTTATCAATTTTTTTGTATTTTTCTTTAACTTTTAGGTAATAGTCTCTTGAAATCATACCAGAAACAAAAGCATATTTTAACATTCTGATATCAGCATTATCATTTCGAAGAATAAGTCTATATTCTGCTCTTGAAGTTAGCATTCGATAAGGTTCTTTTGTTCCTTTTGTCACTAAATCGTCAATTAAAACGCCGATATAGCCGTCATTTCGCAAGATTTCAATTGGTTTTTTCTTTAAAATAAATTGTCCTGCGTTAATTCCAGCAACCAAACCTTGGGCTGCGGCCTCTTCATATCCACTAGTTCCGTTAATTTGGCCAGCCATAAAAAGCCCTTTTATTTTTTTAGTTTCTAAACTTTTTTTCAATTCAAGCGGATTAATTGCATCATATTCAATTGCATAGCCGTATTTTGCGATTTTTGCATTTTCTAGACCCGGGATTGTTTTAATAATTTGGTCTTGAACTTCTTCGGGCATTGAGGTCGAAAGGCCGTTTATGTACATTATGTCTTGTTTTTTTGTTTCTGGTTCAAAAAATATTTGGTGTCTAGGTTTGTCAGAAAAACGGACAATTTTATCTTCAATCGAAGGGCAATAACGAGGTCCAACTCCCGAAATTAAGCCTGAATACATTGAGGATTTGTCTAAATTTTCGTTTATTATTTGGTGTGTTTTTGAGTTAGTGTAAGTCAAATAACAGGAAATTTGTTTTTTTAGTTTGTGTTTTGATTGAAACGAAAAATTTATATTATAAAGTGGCAAAACTTCACGTTCAACTTTTGAAAAATCAATGGTGGAAGTAAGAATTCTTGGTGGGGTTCCTGTTTTAAGTCGTTGTAATTCAAAACCGAGTTTTTTTAAATTATTTGACAGCAAATTTGAGGTTTCTTGACCATCAGGACCACTTGAAATAGATGAAGAACCGCGAAGAACTTTTGAATCCATGTAGGTTCCGGTGGTTATAATTACACTTTTTGCAAAAAAAACAGCCCGTTTTTTTGTTTTTAGACCAAAAACGCGGTTTTTTTCAACCAAAAGTTCAGTTGCTAAATCTTCAAAAATAGTCAAATTTTGCTGCTCTTTTAGATCTTTCAGGATAATTTTAGAATATTTTTCCTTGTCAATTTGTGCCCGCATAGCTAAAACAGCAGGTCCTTTTGACTCATTTAAATATTTAATTTGAATCATTGCAGCATCAGAAAATTTCCCCTGCACACCACCAAGAGCGTCAATTTCTCGAGTTATTATCCCTTTAGCAGGCCCGCCGATTGCTGGATTACACGGCATTGATGCTAATTTTTTTTTATCAATTGTTATCAGCGCAACTTTGAAACCTTTTTTTAAAAGTGCATAAACTGACTCAATTCCGGCGTGACCACCGCCAACTACGATTGCATCAAACTCTAAACCACTTTTATTTTTTTCTTTTGACATTTTAGACTTTCTAAATTCAATTAATTAAAAAATTATACTATATTTTAGCTGTTTTTATTGATTTTTTAAAATAGAAAATCAGCTTTTATACAAGAATTAGACCAATAAGTTGGCTAGTTTCAGGGCGTTCAGGTGATTTTATGAGCATTTTTGTCTTTTTATCATTTATATAAATTTCAATAATGTTGTCAAAAACAGAAATTGCGTCTTTAAGATAACGATAATTGACATTTATTTCAACAAATTCAGGATCATACTCGTCAAAATTAGCAAAAATTGGATTCATTTTAAAGTCAATAACATTTTTTGTTGAGACATTAGATTGCCCTGAATCTTGTCGTGAAATAAAACCTTTTAATTCAGTTTTTGACATTGTAAGATTAATTACATTATCTTTTCCGGGCGAAATTATCGTAGTTTTATCAATTAGATCGATAATTTCGCGCTTTTTTATAGAAAAGAAATATAAAATTTCATCTTTTTTTGGCAAAACGTTTGAAATATCTTTGTAGTCTATTGTCAAAATTCTTGATTGAATAGTTAAATTATCGTAAATGTAGCTAATTTTTGTCGGTTCAATATTTAATTCAATGTCTGAATCAAGCTCTGGGGGTATAAAATCTTTCAAATTTTTAGCATTTACAGAAATATTTATTTTACTTTGGTTAAAAATTTCAATTTTTTCTGAGGCAAATCTAGTTGTGTCTGTTGCTGAAAAAAATAAATAACCCGAATCAGAACTAAGATTTATAGCTGATAAAACTGGTTGAGAAGGGTTGTTTGTCGTTGCAAAAGCTGTATTTTTTACGGCTTTTTTAAAATTTTTTGCATTTACAATTAATTTTATCCCTTTTTGGTCAAAGTCAATTTCTGGGAAAAAACTAGCATTAATAAGACTTTTTGTAAATGAAGCTTCTTCTCAGGAAACAATTAATTCGTTACCTTTTAATTCAAAACTAATTTCTGAATCACATTTTTTTATAACGTCACGTAAAAAAAATCCATCAATCAAACAAAAACCGACATCAATTATTTCAATTAAATTTTCTTTTTCGATAAAAACTTTATAAGAAAGTTCGCTATTTGTCGATATTATAAACAAACCACCTCTCGTTAATTTCATAAAAAATGAGCTCAGTGGAGAATTATTGTGACTAAGAATTGCTACTTGCATTCTTTCGATTTGTTTTTCAATAATGTTCTTTTTAATTCTAAATTTCATTTTTACTCCTTGCAAAATAAATAATAAATTTAGTTAAGTTTTATTAAGTTAGGTTATGTTTAGTTTAATAAAAATTATAATAAGTTTGTGTAAAAGTCAAAAAAAACAAAAAATCTTTAATTTATAGTGTTTTTTTACCAAAAAACAATGTTAATTTCTATTATTTTTTATGTTTAAAACTTCAATTTAAATGTTTATATATTTGATTTAAGGCCAACTCTAGTTCGTGATTGTTGCTTTGTTTTAAATCATCGATTTTTCTAAGTGTAAAAATTATTGTCGAATGTTTTCTGTTGTTGAAAAATGACCCAACCTCATTGTGTGTTAAGTCAAGAATATTCTTAATTAATCAAATGGCAATATCACGGGCGTGAACTATATTTTTGTCTCTTTTTTCACTTTTTATATCGTTGACAGGAATTCCGTAATATTTAGAAACGCTCTGAATTATTAAATCAGGAGTGATTATTTGTTCAGTTTCATGTTTTTCTACAAAAATTTCAAGCATTTTTTGCTTGTCAAAATAAATTTCGGTCTGAAATTTAATTCTATTTGTCTGAATGTAGAAAACAATTGACTTTAGCGCGCCCTCAAGTTCCCTGATTGAGTTTCGAAAGTGTTTTGAAAGAAATTCAAGCGCTTCAGTTGTCCAGATGTGCTTGTCCAAATTTTGCTCGCGCAATTTATGTGTAAAAATGCGCAAAAAGTCCTCTTTTTTGGGCTTATTTAGCTTTATATGCAGTCCTGAACCAAACCTTGTGATAAATCTTTCTTCAAAACCACCTAATAAAGAAGGCGATTTATCTGACGTAATAATCACAGTTTTATCATTTTCAATAAATTTGTTCAAAATTTCAAGTGCAACTATTGAAGTTTGGTGTTTATGGCCTAAACCTTGAATGTCATCAAATAAAAAAACGTCAACTTGATTCAGTCACTCTAAAAAATCACTGATTTTATTGCTCTCACCGTTTTGCATTCAACCGGTTATGCAACTTATAAACTTATAATCATTAATGTAGAAAACTTTTTTGCCTTTTTCAGCAAGCAAGTTTCCGATGGCGTTAATAAAATGAGTTTTCCCTATCCCTGATGGTCCTGAAATAAAAATCGGCGAAAAATTGAGCTTTGTGTCGCTTATAATCGAATCGTAAATGCTAAAAATCTGGAAATTATAGTTAGACCTTATAAAGTTTTTAAAGGTAAATTTATTCAAAAAATTGTTTATTTTAAAGCTGCAATACTTGTTTTTTATAGTAAAATCCTGCACTTGTTTATGTTTTGCTATATAATTATTTTCATTATTAAAAGTCAAAACCTTAGAAATTTCAAGGTTAGAAATTGCCTTTTCTACAGTATCAATTCATCGAGAAATAACTTCTTGTTTTGCAATTTGGTCTGTAAAATCAACGATAATTTCGTTTTCGGTCTCGTTTACCACAAAAATTGTTTGAAAAAAATTGTTGTAAACCATTTTGTCATTTAATAGGTTTTCAATTTGTTGCCGAAGTTCTTGGGTTCTGATTTTTATATTACTATTTGCTTTCATTTTTTTTGATTTTTCCTTCTTTTGTGGTAAAATTTAGAAACGTTTACTTTATTTTTATATAAGAATATAAAAAGTGTTAAAATTTAACTATACAATTTTGGGTGCAAGTCAACAAAATAACTATGTTTTTTTAAATTTTAGCAATATTTTTAAAAAAACAAATAAAACAAAAGGAGATATCATGAAAAGAACATACCAACCAAATAAATTAAAACACATAAAAACTCATGGCTTCCGCGCACGTATGTCAACTGCTGACGGTAGAAAAATTTTAGCAGCTCGAAGATTAAAAGGTCGTAAAAGATTAACTGTATCAGATAAATAGTTTTTAGGATAATTTTGCAAAAAATTCCGACTATTAAAAAAAATTGAGAATTCCAAGCAATAATCGAATCTAAAAAACAGATAGTTACAAATTCTCTTATTCTTTATTATTCAAAATTTGCTTTTTTCGAAATTGGTATTTCAATTCCGAAAAAATTTGCTAATGCAGTTAAACGAAATTATTATAAAAGGCAAATCAAAAATATTCTTCATAGCCTTCAAAAAAATTGACCTTCTGCACCAAAATTTCGAGTAATTTTAATAACAAGAAAATCATTTTTAACACTTAATTTTAAAGAAAAAGAGAACGAAATTATTAAAATATTCAAAGAATTCCAAAAAAATGAAAAATAAACAAACACGACCAAAGGCTTTTGATTACTTCCAGAACCAAAACGGTTCAAAAAAAAATAGCTTCAAAAACTTCAAATCTATTTTCAAATTTTTGAAAATCTTTTTTTACACTATTATTTTCGGAATTTCTCTAACCGGTTGTATTCAATCATTAGTTGTAAAAACTTCGCATAACGTTGGCGAAGCACTTGAGTTTTATAATTCTAAAGAAGAAATAACCCCCAATTATACAATTTTTAAAAAATCAGAAAATGAAAGCGCGCCTGGCATTGAATTAGCGACAAAAAACAATAACTTTTTGATTTCAGCTGACTCAAAAAAAGTAAATCAAAAAAGTATTTTAAACGTCTTAAGACAACAAATTGGAGATAAAAATTCAGATTTTGGTGAGTTTAATTCACTTCTTTTGTTCCAAAATAATGAAAATGAATTTGAATATTTAAAAGGTGACAAAACTAATGAATTTATTTTTTTCAGTTCTGCACAAAAATCATATGAGCAAAAAACTGTTTGAACTGAAATAAAACTTCCATCTCCAAAATATTTTAGTCAAAAAGCTGATAAAAATTATTTTGAAAGTCTGCAGAACGCCAAAAGTTTGCCTATTAATAATTTTAATTTTCAAAATAACAATGATACAGCCAACATAACTGAAAAAATTGACCAGTTTTTCTTTAAAATAGACAGTAAACTCCCGCCTGTTAATCGGAGTTATGCAACTTTTAGCCGTGATGTTCTTCAAGTTCTTTATAATAAATTAATTTCATTACCAGAATTTTCAAATAATAAACTGGAAAATGCAATTGAAGAATTTGAAACAAAAGCAGGAAAAGAAATTTCTCCTGAAACTGAAAAAATTATTTCTGGATACGCTGAATCTATAAAAAAAATAATTTTTCCTATTAATTTTTCCCGAATTGATATACAGAACAAAACTTACAACTGGAACAATAACGACGAAGAATTTGCAAGAAAAATTGCTTTCCAAAATCAAGTTCCATCATTCCCGATAGTTAGCTGGCTTGAGTCATGGAAATTAGGGCCTTTTTATGCAATGTTTGTTTACCCGATTTCTAAAATAATTACGTGAGTCACCTCGTCTCAGTCATTATCTGCCTGATCTGGTTGAATAACAATTTTGGCGATTTTAACAATCGTTGTAATAACAAAACTTATCTCTTTTGCTTTCAGATTTAAAACGATTTTTGGTCAAAATAAGCAAAATGAACTACAACTAAAAAAAGCTAAAATTGATGCAAAATACGAAAATTACAAAAAAAATAAAGTCATGCAACAACGTCATCGACAAGAAGTTGCTGACCTTTATAAAAAGAATAATTTTTCACCATTTGCGCCTTTTTCCCAAATTTTAGTAACTATGCCTATTTTTATAGCTGTTTGACGAGCGCTCCAGGGAATTCCTAGCTTTAAAGTTACTTATTTTTTAGGTCTTGAATTAGCAGCAACTTCTTATCAAAAACTTTTTGATGGACAATGAATTTATCTTCCAATAATAATTATTACGGTTATAGTTCAAGGATTGCAGCAAATAATTCCAAAACTTTTAAATAAAAATAAAACAAAAAGAATAATAAATGCTCAGGAAAATGAAACATATAAAAAACAAGTAAAAACACAAAGAATCATGTCAATAATTTTTGTGTTTTTTGGAGTAATTTTTCAAGCTTCACTTCAAATTTACTGAATTATTGGTGGTATTTGAGAAATTATGCAAGCACTTGGCGTTCATTATTTCCAAAAATCCAAGACTTATCGTGAAAAAGTTCAACCCTGAATGCGTAGGAAAAAATGGATCTAATAATATAAATAAAGGTTTGCAAAAATTCGCTAAAATAGTATTAAATGTTTAAAAAGTTTAAAAATCTACGGAGATACTAAATGAATAACAAAATTTCACCTTGTATTTGAACACTTATTTCAAATACACACCTTCGAAAAGCGGAAAGTTTAGAAATATTAATTAAAGCACTTTATTTAAATAAAGAAGAAATAAACCCAAATTTTAAAAGTAAATGACTAAAAATTTACAAAAATAAAAACTGAAAACCAGTCGGAGATTTGAGCGAACACATAAGATTAGCCTCTCAACTTGGGATAGCAAAAACAAATATTTTAGTTAATGGGCAGCAAAAACTTAATATTTTAGCTAAATTAATAAACAATGGAACAATAAAAGTTCGCGAATATATAAGCATTATTTTGTTTAATTTAGTTACTTTTATTAATGAAGAATATCGTCACTTGTTTAAAATGACGCTAGAATTGCTCAAAGAGAAAGAAAACCAACCAGTTTCAGTTGATGAAATTTTCGATAATTTTAATTTTGGAGAGCCTTTCTGCCCTGAATTTGATGAAAAACTTCAGCGTTATAATTTAACACAAAAAGACCACATTTTTTACATTCTAATTTCTGGTATCTTTTTTGAAGTGTTGTCTTTTCGTGAAAAAAGTCAACAATACAGCACAAAATTTTTTAAAATAAAACTTTTTGACTATTGATATTCAAGAATTGACGAACTAATAAGTAAATGTAACAACCAATTAGAATCATATAATTTTGAAAAAGCAAGCGCTGTAAGGCTAGATCCGGAAAAATGATCTAATTATTTAACCTCAAATTCGCAAACAAATTATGACTATATAATAAGTGTTCTGAAAAATAAAACACAAGAAATACCTTCAGTTTTAGCTACAAATGAACCTACAAACGAAACTCAGACCGAAAAAGAATATACTCAGGACGACTCAACATCCCAAAACCAAGTTTTAGATCAAACTGAACAACCAGAGACAATAACTGAGTTAAACGAACCTGAAATTAAAATCGTCGAAGAGACAATCAAACCCGCTGAAAAAAAGTGTAATTTAGGCGAATTTTCTCAATTTTATACACCTGAATTTGATAGTCAAAGTTGCTGTGAAAATGATCTTAAAACTTTATCAAAAAATCAAAATTATCCTATGAATTTAGGCGTAATTTTAGATTCTCAAGCAACATATTGACCTGGAAACACTGAGAAAAATCTCGAAAATTCAGGCGAAGAATATTCAACTAAAACAAAAAAATCTTTATCTGGCATTTTACATTCTTCTGAAATTCTTTCCTGTCCTTGTGAAAATTCACAAACTAGCAATTCAAAATCAGTAAATTCAAATTCAACTAAAATTGAAGACAGCAAAACATCTGAACAAAAAACAGAACAGCTAGAAAAAGACTCCGTAGATTCAGAAAAAATTTGCTATTTACCGACAGAATCACAAACCCAAATTAATAATGTAAAACTCCCAGCTTCTACATTTTTAAAGTCCAGAGAGCATTATTACAATTATTTTATTAACAACGTATATAAATTAATTGACTTTTCAATCAAAAATTTACTAAATCAACCCAAATTTAAACAAAATTTTTTCAACTTATTAGAGAAAAGAAAAATTAATGACGAAATCACAATAAGTCAAAAACAAACAAAAATAATGTCTGGTAAGAATATATTTTTAATTTCCCCATCCCAAAACCAGATTTATGACGAAATTAAAAACAATATTTTTAAACACGATTTGGACAAAAACAACTATGAAATAGCAACTTTTTCTGATAATTACACTATTCAAGATTTTGTTGGTTATAGTGATTTTAGTGTTGATGAAAAAAATCAGGCTAATTTTATTCCAGGTCCATTTTCACGGATTTTGAGAACCTCATTTTGAAATCTAGATAAAAAATATTTCTTAATTCTTGAAAACATGGATAAACAAGCTGGAATTGATTTAGTTTCACAACTAAAACCGCTCTTTTATCGCGATGAAAAAGCTAGCAGCTTTTTTTCAATTTCACTCCCAGATATTTCTTCATATGTTTTTTTAAATGAGGACCAAAAAATTTATATTCCGGCAAACCTTACAATTATTGCAACTGCTGTTGTCGATGTTGAAAATCAAGAATTTGACTTTCCGGTTGATTTACTAGAAAATTGAGATTTTAAACATTTGCCTAACAAAAAGCAAGCAAACATTTTACCAAAAAAAGAAATTTGTGACACCGGTTTGAATTGAGATGATTTTTTAAGGGTTTTAGAAAACCAACTCGCCAATAAAAATCAAGACTACATTTTACAACTTCCTTTTGAAATAGATCAAAATATATTGCAAAATCCGGATCTTTTTGCTAACAAAGTGCTATTTTTCTTATGAAGTTTTACCTTTAAAAATAAAAGAGAACTAATTTTTATCTACAACTCATTTTTAACTTTGGCAAATAAATTCATTAATTCCGAAGGAACAGAGCGCCTAAAAATCTTTAAAGCTAATTTTTTTGAGTCGTAAAATGTATTAATTTTAGAAGAATTTATTTAAATTTAACTATGAATTTTAACAAAAAAGTAAAAAAAATTTTTCGGCATTTTCTATTTAGTAGTTTTTGAATACCACAAACTATTTTTATCATAGCCTCATGTGGAGATACTGATAAAACTGATGATGGGTTTAAAAATCCAATAGGTCTGGGCGTTCAAAATGCTGTAAATTTGAAAAAATTCATTAATTCAGAGAGTTTAATTGAAATTCCTGCCGAAAAACAGCAGCAAATATACGAGCAAAAAGATTCACAATTTTACCTACTTAATCTAACGGATGCTCCAAAAATTTCAAATTCACAAAAAATAGATCCCGAATATATATCAAGATTCAGTCCAAATTCGGAAATAACATACTTAAATTTAATAAATCGCTACTACAATTCTAAGCAACTTCAAAAAACTAAGCGCCAATTAAATCAAGGCCCTGACTCAATTTATGTCCCAACTGTGGCTGAAAATGCAAAGGATTTTTGGTTTGTTTATTTAATTCCAACTTCAGTTGGTTTCACAGAATTTGAACAAAACGGCCAAAAAATCAGCATACCTGAAACTTCAACAAAATTTCCTCGAACCTTAACTCCGTATTCTTCTATTGAGTTAAAATTGCTAAAAAAAGATCTAATTTCAAACGATAACAAGAACTATTTGCAAATAAATGTTAATCAAATGCTTAATTCTTTTGCTTATAAAAGAAAAGATCCTAACGATCCCCAAAGTACAGAAAAAAATTTATTTGGCTTTCTTGAATCAGAAACATTCCCTAATTACAAGCTTTATTTAAAAAATATTGATTTTGAAAAAAAAGAAATCACTTTCACATTAGATGAAAAACAAAACAATCTAAAACACGAAATAACGCAAAAAAATTCCCTAGATTCAAACATTTCAGTGATTAATTTGGAGTATAAATCTGATAAATATGAAAAAAACGCTAATCCCGAAGCATTTTTTTCTAAAACAAAAGATCCAAAAGATAAATTATCAGATTATCCGTTTGTTAGATTTTTTACCCAAACTTTTGTTGTTCCTTTTGAAGGTAAAACAACTAACTTTGACAATAATTTTTCTATAATAATCGAAAAAAAATAGTTTATTTTTTCGTAAAATCCCGATTTTCCCACTTTGATGAGATAATCTTAGAAAAGCGTCCGATTTTGGCGCTTTTTTAACTTTTTTTGTAAAAGTTAAATACTATTTTAAAACACTAGCAAAAATCAATTTATGGACAAAACAACAAAAACCATAAAAAAATACAACTACTATTTAAACTCAATGCAAATAGAAAACTCGTTTTTATTTGCAGCGAGCCTAAAAAAACATATGAAGTTTTGAAAGAACAATAACCAAAAGCCCTAAATTTATAAATTTCTAAACGGGTAAATTTAAGGCACTCCATTATATTTAAAAACATAATGGATAATTCGCATTTTCTAATTTTTATGGTAAAAACATAATTAATTCCCCCTTAATTCAATATCAAAATTTATTAATTCATTCTTAAGTGAACTTGATTATAACATAACTTTATTTTTTACCAAACATTTTTTTTTTTTTTTGCAAATGGTTAATTTTAAAATAATAAAAATTAAGATTTTAGCACAAAAAACCCGAATTTACGGGTATTTTTTTATATTCAGATTCACTAAAAAGTGAATTTTCGCCATCAAACCCGGAAACTTAGGATAATCGAAAAAAATAAACTATTTTTTTTCGTAAAATTCTAATTTTTCTTTAAATTTCTTAAGTTTTTCGCGTTCTTGTTCAACTTTTTCTTTAGGCGCTTTTTCGACAAATTTTTGATTAGAAAGTAAAGTTTCTGCCCTTAAAATTTCGCTTTTTAAGAACTGAATTTCTTTTTTATCGTTTTCTTCTTGCGCTTTTTTTACTTCGTCAGGAATTTTAAGCGAAATTTTAAATTTTTTGGTTTTGATAATAAACTCGTTGTTTGGAACCCATTTTCCAAAAACCAACTTACTAATAATTTCAATTTCTTCTTTTTGGAACTCGGCATCAAGAACACAAAATTCCAACATAATTTTTTTTGAAATCTGTAAATTTTCACGGTAAAATCTTAAACTATCAATAATTTCAAGGATATTTTCGACCTTTTGATTGTCACTAAATTGCCTAACTCTAGGCATTTTTTGTTCTAAAATTTCCTCGTCAAAAATTTCTTCCATCAAAAAATCAGTCAAAAAAGGCATAAAAGGGTGCAAAATTATCAAAACACTTTTTAATAATTTTCTAGCGTAAAAACCATTTTGTCTAGTTTTAATTAATTCTATATAACGAGAAGAAAAATCCCCAAAGATAAAATTATTAATTTCAGTACCAATCACGCTAAAATTATATTTTTTAATGTTTTTTACAATTTGTTTTTTAAAATCGTAAATTTTACCTTCCATTCAAAAGTCGATAAAATCTGGTTTTCTATAAGAATTATCTAAACTTTTAATGTATTTGGCAATATTTCAAAGTTTATTGCTTAAATTTCAAGCTGAATTTAATTTTTCAATGCTAAACCTTATA
This sequence comes from Mesomycoplasma ovipneumoniae, assembly GCF_038095975.1. NCBI lineage: Bacteria > Bacillati > Mycoplasmatota > Mycoplasmoidales > Metamycoplasmataceae > Mesomycoplasma > Mesomycoplasma ovipneumoniae. The sequence goes on from NZ_CP146003.1 coordinate 1,060,169, forward strand.
TCTTTTCCCGGGCTAGAATTAAAAAGAAGCATTTGTCGTAGAGAATCTGAGCCGTATTTTTCAATTATTTCCATAGGATCAATGCCGTTTCCGAGTGATTTTGACATTTTTCGCCCTTCTTCATCACGAATAAGGCCGTGAAGCAGAACTTTTTCAAAAGGTTTTTTATCCATGACAAAAAGAGAGGAAAAATACATTCTAGCAACTCAGAAAAACAAGATATCTCACCCAGTAACGAGCAAATTTGTCGGAAAATAGGACTTAATTAATTCAGAATTATTAGGCCATCCTAAAAAAGAAAAGGTGCTAATTCCTGATGAAAATCAAGTATCAAGAACGTCTGGATCTTGAGTTCAACCTTGGCCAGGTGATGTTATTTGAACCTTAAATTCGTCATTTTTATACCAAACAGGGATTCTGTGACCTCATCAAAGTTGGCGCGAAATAGTTCAGTCGTGGATTTTATCGAATCATTTTCTTAAATTTTTCTCAAATCCGCGTGGGTAAAATAAAATTTTATCTTTTGAATTCAGGTGGGAAATTAAAGACTGAGCTAGTTCATCCATTTTGACAAATCACTGTGGTTTTTTAAGAATTTCGACAATTTCGCCACTTCTTTGTGAAAAGCCGACATTTGAAACAACGTCTTCGACTTTAATTAAAAGGTCTTCATTGTCAAGTTTTTTTGCGATTAAATCTCTGGCCTCAAATCGATTTTTACCTTCAAATTCAAGGGTATTTTTATTTAAATTACCATAGTCATCAATGCAATCTTCGGCAGAAAGGCCGTTTTTTTCTAGAATTTCAAAGTCTAAAATTGAATGAGCCGAAACTTTCATGACACCAGAGCCAAAATCTTGGGCAACATTTGAATCGCCAATAATTTTTATGATTTTTTTAGTCAAAGGATGAATAACTTCTTTGCCAATAAAGCCTGAATATCTTTTATCTTTTGGATTTACGGCTAGAACAACGTCGGACGAAATAGTCTCAATTCTTGTTGTTGCCACGGTCAAAAATTCGCTTGAGTCTCTCAAAAAGTACTTTAAATAGTACATTTTTTGATTTACAGGTTTGTTGATAACCTCAATATTTGAAAGTGCGGTTTGTAATTTTGGATCCCAATTTATCGCTCTTTTTCCGCGATAAATCAATTTTTTTTCTCATAATTTGATAAAAAAATTTGAAACAGCGACCTGAGCCTCACTGTCAAGCGTAAATCTTTCTTTGGAATAATCAAAGGCAATTCCTAATTTATTTCACTGTTCTTTGATTTTTAGATATTGCCGATCTTTTCACTCATAGCATTTTTGGATAAATTTTTGGCGGCCTAAGTCGAATTTAGAGATATTTTTTTCGGCTAAAAAAGCTTCAACTTTTGCCTGAGTAGCAATTCCAGCATGATCAACACAAGGCAATAAAAGTACATCAAAACCTTGAAGTTTATGAAATCTAATCAAGGAATCTTGAATAAAAATATTTCAAGCATGACCTAAATGCAAGTGTCCTGTAACATTTGGGGGCGGACTTATGATGGAAAAAGGTTTTTTTGGATTTGTGCTAGCATAAAAAAAACGCTTATCAAGTCATTTTTGGTTTCTATTTTTTTCAACTGTTTTATGATTATATTTATTTTCCATGATTCACCGCTTATAAATTTATGACAAGAATATCTTCGTCCAAAAGTGTGTTTTGGCTTGAGAATTCGTTAGTTACTTTTATATTTTTTATAGGATTTCAAAAATCAGCATAATATTCAAAATTATTGTTGATTCCAGAGGGGTTTTTTCGAAAAACTTCGTTTTGTATTTGTTTGTAAAGTTGTGTTTCAAGCAAATACAAATTAGTTCGATCAAAACTACTATTTTGGTAAAAAAACTTAGCAAATGTGGTTTTTGGTGTCAAAGGCAAATCTACCTCTTGAATATATTCGATTAAAGTACCGTTTTCGATAAAAACAATGCTAAAATCACGAATAGGTTTGATTGACCGTTTTGCACAAATGAAAAGTTGGACCAAATTGTCGCCGTCATTAAAAAAATGCTGAAAAAGTTTTTGTTTGTAAGTAGTGCCTAAGTAAAAAGAATTTTCGTCAAATAAAAAGCGAGTATAATTGCCCATTTTTGTTTTTTTTAGTTCTAAAAAAAACAAAATATTTTCAGGAAGTTCGCCGTAAAATTGGTAAAGAATGTCAAAATTAATTTTGTTTTCAAAGCAAAAAATTAGGAACTGATTTTTTCTCAAAAAAGTATCAATTCTACTTAAATTATAATAGTAAAAAAAATTTTTTAAATCCATCAAAGTGTCTCTTAAAAAAGCAAAATGAGTTCAGTATTCGCTTTTTGAAATTTTGTTTTTTAGTCTTCTTAACTTGTTTTCGATAGAAGCAACTCAAAGTCTTTTTGCAAAAAAAGAGTTACGAAAATTCTTCTTTTTAAGACTTTTTTTCATTCTAATTACTTCGTGTTGTCACAAAACATTGGCTCGTAGCAAAGTTTTACTGTTTACTTTAAGATTTTGGTAATAGGGATTTTCCTTGCGAAAAGAGTTGATTTTCTTTGTTCGAAAGTGTTTTTGTGCCTTTTTATTTTTTTCTTCAAGCATTTTTTGCTGACGATTTTTTTTCCAAAAAAGTCAAAAATCATCAGCAAAAGTTTTATCAAAAAAGTTTTGGACACTTGGAATATTATCAAGACTTTTTTGATTTAACAGTTTAGACATCCAAACTTCAAATTCGTAGTAAATTTGAAATATTTGCTCAGTTGACAGTCACCTGAAATTTCCACTTTGTTTTATCAAATTCAAAAAGCAAGTATAGCCAGTAGTAAAAATTTTTATTTTATAAAGGTCGGCATCGGCCGAATTTGTTAGCGAATTATGCTGGCTAATAATGTTTTTTATATCGTTTTTAATAATTTTTAGTGCATTTTGGGTTGTTTCATTGCTTTTAAAGTTGTCGAATTTAGAATCAAAAAAAGGGTTGCTAAGTTTTAATTCCTGGTTTAAATTTTCTTGCTCAACTTTTGGATTTAACTCTGTTTTTATGTACAAATTATAAAAATTTTCGTTTAATTTTTTATAATTGCTTTTAATTTTATTGACCATTTCGGTAAAATTAAAAGAAAAAAAAGCACTTTTTTCCAATAAATTAGTTATTTGATTATCCATGTTTGTTAGAAATCGATCGATTTCGGGCATTGTCAAATACAACATGTATTTTCTTGTTGTATTAGTTTCAATTTCGAATGGCTTTGTGTTTCAATGGGATAAAAGAACCTGAATTACAAGCTTTTTTTTAATTTTTTCATACATTTCTTTTGATAAAAAATCTGAAAAACAACTGTTTTTGCTGTAATCATAAGGTCTGTCGTTTTCAAGAATAAATCCATTATAAGAATTTTCTTTTTGAAGAATTGTTTTGAATTCATTAAAAAAATTTGGATCAGAAGAATAAATAAATCCGCATTGTTTTGCATCTAATTCAAGACTAAAATAATTTCAATACTTATTTTTTATATTATGAAAAACAAGTTTTTGCTTTTTCTCGTTATTAAAATTAATAATATTTTCCATAATTTAAGTAAGAGAGTAAGAGAATTTTTTGTAAACTAGCGGTAAAACAGCTCTTGCAGTGAAATAAATAACAGAGGCATTAATCCAAATTTTGGCAGGAGAAATAATTATATGCGTCAAAAAAGCCGTTTCAAAATTATTAAGTGCACCAGATTCTACATCACCTTTTGCAGCAAGAACGCTTGCAATTGGCTCATGCAAGGCAGAAAATGCAACGATTGGAACAAGAGTCAAATATCGCTCATTTTTACGGAAAAAGTTAATAAAACGCGCAACAAGTAAGAAGATAATCATTGAAAAAGTACCAAAAAGAATCAAAATTAAAAACGAAGTTTTGCTAGAAATGAAGCGCGCTTTGCTAAAATCAATAGAAGAATTAAACATAACCGTCGAAATAACTGCCGAAGCTATTAAAGCCAGGACAAAAAAGCTCGATATTCAATAAAAATTCAGTAATGCTTTTTCTTCAGTTCAAGCTTGGACTTTAGCAACTTTTTTTTGTAATCTAAGCAAATTTTGCCGCATTTTTCGCTCTAAGTTTGCGTCTTTTGAGTTATGGCTTATTGCATGATAAGTGTAGTTAAAAATTTCTCGCTTTTGGGTAAAAATTTTATCTCCTAAGCGTTCTAAAATTTTGTCTTTTTGGAATCATTTTTTCCCTTGAACAACAAAAAATCAAAAGAAAACGCCAGGAATAAACCCAGTAAGTGAAAGGCTGAGAGTATAATACCAAGAATAAACGCCTGGAATGAACAAAAAAGTAATTAAATCTGATAAAAAACCGGTTAAAAAACCAACTATTGGCCCAAAAATAAAGCCCGTTATTTTAATCGGCAGTCCAATAATTGAAAAGCGAAAATTAGGCAAAAGAGCAAAAGGAGCCAATCTGACCCCGATTATTAACATAATTACCGAAATTGATATGAAAATCGCCACAAAAGAGATTTTCATATTCGTCAGTTTAGCCATGAAATTTCTCCTTTTGCCAAAATTTTCCCCTTATAAAATGAGTTTAACTTAATAAATTATAGCAAAAAAATTATAAACAACAACATTTTAGATAGATTCTTTTAAGGCTGAATTTTCAAGCGTCAAATTAATCGCTCAATTGCTTTTTAGATAAATTAGTTCAAAAATTATTCACTTTAGAATATCTGAAAGGTAAAAAACTGTCAGTGAAATAAAAAGTTTTAAATGAACCTCAGAAATCAGCGGAATAAAAACTAAAACTATAAGAATTTGTCAAACAAGTTGGCCTAAACCGGTAAAAAAATCTCACCAACTGGCAAAATTAGCCCGTCCGCCGGCTTTAATTATCGTTAAAGAGGCATTAATTTGAACCCAAATTGGATTAATTAAAATTATAACTATACAGATTATAAAAATCTGATTTAGATAAAAATCAACGGCCAAAACTTTTTGGGCGTCAATAATACTTTGGTCAACAGGTAAATTATTTTCGTTAAAATAATCAGAGAGTCCTTTTTGAACTTGTTCTTTAATTCCCGTTGTAATCAAGTCAGTTTTTGTGATAGCAAAAACGATAATAAAGGCAACAACTGACATAACAACTGAAACAACAAATAAAAAACCTTTTAACATTGCGGCGTTTTTTTTGGCTAGTTCAATTTTATTTTGACCTAAATTTTGACCAACGACAATTGAAACACTTGTCTGAATTGAGGCAAAAGTTGTAAAAAAAATGTTAGCAATTGTGAGAATTATTCCTGAAATGGTTAAGAATCCAATGCCCCAAAATTTATAAAAACCACTGCCATCGTCAATTCCAATTGAACCAGGCGGCAAACTTTGGGATCAAAGAACAGAGCGGACTGAAATAATTAAAGAGGCAATAGTTACAAGCGACATTCCGACAAAACGGGCAAAAAACTGCTTTCAAATTTGTCTTTCAATTTGAAACATTTTGAAAATTGACAGACTTATTTCTTTTCTATAAAAAAGTTGATACAAATACATTAAAAAAGAGGTTATTAGTCTTGAAATTACAGTTGCAAGCGCTGAACCAGCGACTCCCATTAGTGGAATTAAGAGAAAATTAAGGCCAATATTTGTTACTAAAGTCAAAGTGTTAAAAAGAACAGAAACTTTCATTACGCCAATTTCGCGCAGAATTCCTGAGGAAGTGACAATGTAGGCAAACAAGATTCAAGAAAAACTTATTATAAATAAGTAACTTTTTGCCTGATCAAAAATACTCTGGTCTAAACCTGACGAACCCCGTCTCCACTGAACAACCCTGAGCAGACTTTCAGGAAAAGCTCACGAGAGAACGGCAAAAAATAAAATAACAATAAAAGAAAGAATATATCTAATATTATTTACTTGTTGGGCGAGTTTAAATTCTTTTTTTCCTCAGTATTGGGCAAAAATAATTGACCCGATTGTGTTAATCGAAATTATAAAAGAAAAAACAATTCCTGTTCAAAAATTGGCCATCCCGACAGCCGTAATTCCGCCACTGATTTGGGAAACCATGAAATTATCAACAAAATTATTTATCGAAATAAAAAGCGTTGCTAAAATTACTGGAATAGTAATTTTAGCAAATTTTTTCCACATCTCTGGGGAGTCGGGAAAAAATTTTTTTATTGAAAAATGCATTTTATTCGTTAGTTACTTCCAGAATTTTAACCGAATATTTTTCATTTACATCAACTTCAACTTCATCGCCTTCATGTTGACCTAAAAGAACTTGTGCAATCGGTGAAAAATTGGAAATTTTATTCGCAAAAGGATCAGCGTCAATTGAAGAAACAATTTGAAAAGTTTGAACTAAACCACTTTCAAGATTTTTAAGGGTAACTTTTGATCCAATTGAAACTCGTTTTGATCCTGAACGAGTTTCAATTATTTTTGCCTTGGCAATAATAGCTTCAAATTCACGTATTTTTGACTCAATTATCCCTTGTTTTTCACGGGCTACATCATATTCGGCATTTTCAGAAAGATCGCCTTGAGAACGAGCGTCTTTAATTTCTTGAATAACATTAACACGCTCAACATTTATTAAATGTTCAAGTTCTTTTTTAATTTCATCAAGTTTTTGTTGGGTTAAAAGAACTTCATCATTCATTATTTTTTTCATTTTTTTCCTTTTTAAACAATTTTTAGTAAAATTTTAATTTATTTTTTTTGAATTATCAAAAAATCATAATAAAAAAATTCATCGAAGTGAATTTTATGCAATTTTAACATTTTTAAAATTGCCCTTCGCTGCTTTTTTTTATATTTTCAAATTAAGTGTCCACCAATTTTAACCTTTTCTAAAAATTCTTGAAAATTTTTAGGGTTAATTTCTACCGAAATTAAAATAAAATCAAAAAAAGCTTCGCAATGGCTTGTGTAATTTAGATTGTTTATTTGCAATTTTTCAATATTTTTTTGCAAACTGTTTTGATCAAGGTGAGATTCAAAAACTGTATTTGTCGAGTTTTTAATATTTTTTTGACTAAGACAAGCCACAATTCCGTCTTTTTCAACAAATAAATTTGCTTTTGAATTTGTTTCCCTTATTTTATTAATAACAAATTCAAGACTTTCAACGAGCCAAATATCGCTTTCTAATTCAGTAACTTGTGATTTTAGATCTATTCACTGGTCATAATTTTGACTTTGGTGTTCAAAATTATATTTTTTAATTAATTTATTTTTTTTGACTCATGTTCAAACAAAGGAGACTAACGCAACTAAAAGTGCAAAAATCCCGGTTATTAATAAAACAATTTTTCAAATCGGCATATTTCTCCCCTAAAAAACACTAATATAATAAATTATAAGTTTTTTTGTAAAACCAGCAAAAAAATAAAACAGAGCAAATTTTCCCAAAATAAATATGTAAAAATTTGTAAATTTGAAAAAAAATATTTTTATTTGCTTAAAAATTTTAAAAAAATATTTTTTTTCAAATTGGTGGGTCATTTTTGAGATTAGTTTTGGCTGGTGCAAAGCAAAAAAACACCAAAAATTTTACAAAATTTATAAAAAAATTAGCAAAAAATGACTATATATAATATAAATTAAAGAAGAAAAAAAATTTTTTTATTTTTTTCTTGGTTTTTTTATTTTGCCGGGTTATAATAACTAAGCTTTGTTTCAAATGAAGAAACAGGCAGCGTAAAAAAAAAAAAAAAAATTATTTGTAAAAAATTTTTTTGTGATATAATTAGAGTTACGCTGTTAAAACGGCAAAAAAAATTTTAGATCTTTCAAAACTAGGTATATAATTTCAAAACCAATTTCAAATTGAACGCAATCATGAGAGTTTGATCCTAGCTCAGGATAAACGCTATCTGTGTGCTTAATACATGCATGTTGAACGGAATATGTTAGCTTGCTAATATATTTAGTAGCAAATGGGTGAGTAACACGTACCTAACCTACCTTTTGGACCGGGATAACTATTGGAAACAGCAGCTAATACCGGATAAAATAAAAAAATGCATGTTTTTTTATTAAAAGGAGCCTTTAAAGCTCCACCAAAAAATGGGGGTGCGCAACATTAGTTAGTTGGTAGGGTAAAGGCCTACCAAGACGATGATGTTTAGCGGGGCCAAGAGGCTGTACCGCCACACTGGGATTGAGATACGGCCCAGACTCCTACGGGAGGCAGCAGTAAGGAATATTCCACAATGAGCGAAAGCTTGATGGAGCGACACAGAGTGCAGGATGAAGTCTTTAGGGATGTAAACTGCTGTTGTAAGGGAAGAAAAAACTAGATAGGAAATGATTTAGTCTTGACGGTACCTTATTAGAAAGTGACGGCAAACTATGTGCCAGCAGCCGCGGTAATACATAGGTCGCAAGCGTTATCCGGAATTATTGGGCGTAAAGCGTCCGCAGGTTTTTTGTTAAGTTTAAGGTTAAATGCTAAAGCTCAACTTTAGTTCGCTTTAGATACTGACAAAATAGAATTATGAAGAGGTTAGCGGAATTCCTAGTGGAGCGGTGGAATGCGTAGATATTAGGAAGAACACCAATAGGCGAAGGCAGCTAACTGGTCATATATTGACACTAATGGACGAAAGCGTGGGGAGCAAACAGGATTAGATACCCTGGTAGTCCACGCCGTAAACGATGATCATTAGTTGGTGGCAAAAGTCACTAGCACAGCTAACGCGTTAAATGATCCGCCTGAGTAGTATGCTCGCAAGAGTGAAACTTAAAGGAATTGACGGGAACCCGCACAAGCGGTGGAGCATGTGGTTTAATTTGATGATACGCGTAGAACCTTACCCACTCTTGACATCCTCGCAAAACTATAGAGATATAGCGGAGGCTAACGAGATGACAGATGGTGCATGGTTGTCGTCAGCTCGTGTCGTGAGATGTTAGGTTAAGTCCTGCAACGAGCGCAACCCTTTTCTTTAGTTGCTAACATTAAGTTGAGAACCCTAGAGATACTGCCGGTGCAAACCGGAGGAAGGCGGGGATGACGTCAAATCATCATGCCTCTTACGAGTGGGGCAACACACGTGCTACAATGGCTACTACAAAGAGCAGCGAAACAGTGATGTCAAGCTAATCTCAAAAAAGTAGTCTCAGTTCGGATTGAAGTCTGCAACTCGACTTCATGAAGTCGGAATCGCTAGTAATCGCAGGTCAGCTATACTGCGGTGAATACGTTCTCGGGTTTTGTACACACCGCCCGTCACACCATGGGAGTTGGTAATGCCCAAAGTCGGTGAGTTAACCTCGGAGACCATTGCCTAAGGCAGGACCGATGACTGGGGTGAAGTCGTAACAAGGTATCCCTACGAGAACGTGGGGATGGAACACCTCCTTTCTACGGAAAATTACTACTACTAAATGTGGTTAAAATCAAACTAACACATTATAAAATTTAATAATTTGAAATAATTTGTTCTATTAATTCATTTTCTCCTTGTTTAGTTTTGTAAATATTATTTTTTTGTAAAGTAAATTTTTTTAACTTTTTTTAATGAATTTTTTAATACAATAGCAATTTGAAATTGATTATGTACCTAGTTTTGAGAGCTCTAAAACTCTCAAAATGTCTGTAAAAAGACAATATTAGCTCTTTCAAAACTGAACAGTAACAATTTTATATCTGATCTAAAAATCAGATAATATTCCAAAGTCTTTTAAAATTAAACCGAGTTTATTTTTAAAATTTTATAACTTTTAGTTATAAGAACTCTAAAATTGTTAAAATACCTTAAGATATATTATCTAAATAGGCTATACTCAGAAGATAGTTTTAACTTTTTAAATAAATAAGAGTATTTGGTGGATGCCTTGGGTCTGAAAGTCGATGAAGGACGTGATTACCTGCGATAAGCTTCGTGGAGCTGGAAATAAGCTATGATACGGAGATTTCCGAATGGGGAAACCCAACCTAGCAAACCTAGGTTGCGCTTTAATGAATTCATAATTAAAGCAGCGAGATACGTTGTGAATTGAAACATCTTAGTAACAACAGGAAAAGAAAATAAATAATGATTCCCAAAGTAGTGGCGAGCGAAATGGGAGGAGCCCAAACCGTTTTTACGGGGTTATAGGACATTTTAATTGAGTTACAAAATTATATAATAGCAGAAAAAGTTGGAATGCTTTGACAAAGAAGGTGAAATCCCTGTACGCAAAATTATATAATCTCATAAATGTATCCTGAGTAGGGCGGGGCACGTGAAACCCTGTCTGAATTTGCCAGGACCACCTGGTAAGGCTAAATACTAATCAGACACCGATAGTGAACTAGTACCGTGAGGGAAAGGTGAAAAGAACCCCGAGAGGGGAGTGAAATAGATTCTGAAACCATTTACTTACAAGTAGTCAAAGCACGTTAATGTGTGATGGCGTACATCTTGCAGTATGGTCCGGCGAGTTATGTTAGCAAGCAAGGTTAAGCGGATTAAAGCGCAGCCGTAGGGAAACCGAGTCTGAATAGGGCGTTTAGTTTGTTGACATAGACCCGAAACCAGGTGATCTATCCGTGAGCAGAATGAAACTTTGGTAAAACAAAGTGGAGGTTCGAACCGTAGTACGCTAAAAAGTGCCCGGATGACTTGCGGATAGTGGTGAAATTCCAATCGAACTTGGAGATAGCTGGTTCTCTTCGAAATAGCTTTAGGGCTAGCGTGTAGAAATATAATTAATGGGGGTAGAGCACTGAATGTGGAATGGCGGCACCTAGCTGTACTGACTATAATCAAACTCCGAATACCATTAATCTAATCTATGCAGTCGGAACGTGGGTGATAACGTCCACGCTCGCGAGGGAAAGAACCCAGATCGTCAGCTAAGGTCCCAAAATTGTGTTAAGTGAGAAAGGTTGTGAAATTTCTCAAACAACTAGGATGTTGGCTTAGAAGCAGCCACCATTTAAAGAGTGCGTAATTGCTCACTAGTCAAGAGATCTTGCGCCAATAATGTAACGGGACTAAAACACAATACCGAAGCTACGGGCAATTATTTAAAATAATTGCGTTAGGAGAGCGTTTTAATTTCGTTGAAGCTAGAGGGTGACCACTAGTGGAGAGATTAAAAGTGAGAATGCCGGAATGAGTAACGATTCGAAGTGAGAATCTTCGACGCCTATTGGGGAAGGTTTCCTGGGCAAGGGTCGTCCACCCAGGGTTAGTCAGGGCCTAAGGAGAGGCTGAAAAGCGTATCCGATGGACAATCGGTTAATATTCCGATACTTGTTAAAAAAATGATGGAATGACGAAAAAAGATAGTTTTACCACTTACTGGATTGTGGGGTAAGCAGTTAGAAAGTTATGCAGGCAAATCCGCATAACATTAATTTTGAGCTGTGATGCATAGGGAAGAGGAGACTCAAGTACCGAATTAAATGATTCTATGTTTCCAAGAAAAGTTTCTAGTGTTAATTTTTTAACAACCTGTACCGAGAACGGACACACGTCCCCAAGATGAGTATTCTAAGGCGAGCGAGAAAACCAATGTTAAGGAACTCTGCAAAATTATCCCGTACGTTCGCAAGAAGGGATGCCCTTTTTTAAAGGGCCACAGTAAAACGAGGGTGGCAACTGTTTATCAAAAACACAGCTCTCTGCAAAGGTGCAAACCGAAGTATAGAGGGTGAAGCCTGCCCAGTGCCCGAAGGTTAAGCGGAGATGTTAGCTTACGCGAAGCATTCAAGTGAAGCCCGGGTGAACGGCGGCCGTAACTATAACGGTCCTAAGGTAGCGAAATTCCTTGTCAACTAATTATTGACCTGCACGAAAGGCGCAATGATCGCCCTACTGTCTCAACATTGGACTCGGTGAAATTATGGTACCAGTGAAAACGCTGGTTACCCGCATCAAGACGAAAAGACCCCGTGGAGCTTTACTATAACTTCGTATTGAAAGTTGGTTTATTATGTGTAGGATAGGTGGGAGATGATGATACAAGGGCGCTAGTTCTTGAGGAGTC